>DAIDKJ010000037.1 GCA_027450105.1 Ferrovum sp. | reverse complement strand
AATACCTGGCAAAATTGGAAAGCGAAATGTTTGCCGCTACAGTTGGCGGAGTGACCAGCCTGTGTTGCCCTCCGGACACAGACCCTCCACTGGACGAGCCCGGCTTGGTGGAAATGCTCAAATACCGAGCCAAGGGGCGGAACCAAACCAACGTCTACCCTTTGGGCGCACTGACCCAACAATTGCAGGGCAGCCGTCTGACCGAAATGGGAGAGTTGCGAGAGGCGGGTTGTGTCGGATTTTCCCAGGCCAACGCGCCACTCATGGATACCCAGGTGTTGGCGCGTGCCCTGGATTACGCCTCCACCTTCGGCTTTACGGTGTGGCTGCAACCCCAGGATGCCTACCTGGCGCGAGGTGGCGTGGCCCATGACGGGGAGGTGGCTACCCGTTTGGGACTGCCTGCGATTCCTACCTGCGCGGAAACCATCGCCCTTTCCACCATCCTTCATTTGGTTAGACATACCGGCGCATGCGTTCATCTGTGCCGAATTTCCAGCGCAGAAGGTCTCAACCTTGTGCGTCTGGCCAAGCTGGAAGGCCTTCCTGTAACCTGCGACATTTCCATCAATCACTTGCATTTGTGCGAACACGACATTGGTTTTTTCAATGCCCATTGCCACCTCACACCTCCCTTGCGCAGCCAGCAAGACCGCAATGCATTGCGTCAGGGACTGCTGGACGGCACGGTGGATGCCCTCGTGTCCGATCATGCCCCCGTGGATGTGGATGCCAAACAGCTTCCTTTTGAAGCCGCCGAAGCTGGTGCCACAGGGCTGGAACTCTTGCTGCCACTCACCTTGAAATGGGCCCGTGAATGCGCTGTACCGTGGCCACATGCCTTGGCCCGAATAACCACCGACCCGGCCCGGATCCTGGGGATCGATGCCGGAAAAATCGAACCGGGATGCCCGGCCGATCTTTGCATTTTCGATCCCGAACGCGAGTGGCAAGTCACCCCCCTTGCCCTCAAAAGCCAAGGAAAAAATACGCCGTTTCTGAATCTGCGCCTAACCGGCAAAGTCACACACACTCTTGTAGGTGGCTTCCCCATCTATGAGGATGCGCGTGCCTGAGGTAATCCTGTCGAGGCCATACTGGGGGGTCCTGTTTGGCAGCGCTCCTCCTGCATCATGCACACCGTAACCAACACGCGTTTTCACTTCAGGACATTATGAACCCGTTACTCGATTTTTCTGGTCTGCCCCAGTTTTCACGCATCCGGCCCGAGCATATTACGCCGGCCATCGATCAATTGTTGGCCGAAAACCAAGCCATTTTGGTCCAAGTGTCCCTGCAAGCGTCTGATCCCACCTGGGAAAATTTCGTCCAACCCCTGGAAGACGGAAACGAGCGCTTGTCTCGTGCCTGGGGGCAGGTATCGCACCTCAACAGCGTCGTCAACACCCCCGAACTGCGAGAAGCTTACAACAGCAATCTGCCCCGTATCACCCACTATTGGGCTGGTCTGTCTCAGAACGAAACCCTCTACCAGGGCTACAAAAATCTGTATCACTCAGCGGCTTACACGCTGTTATCCACAGCACGCCGGCGGATCATTGACAATGCATTGAGGGATTTTCGTCTGGGTGGTGCCGAATTACCCGCCGCACAAAAGCAACGCTTCCTGCAAATTCAGGAAGATCTTGCAGCCGCGGGGGCACGATTCGAGCAAAATCTGTTGGATACCACCAACGCCTTCTCGTATCTCGTGCATGATGAAAGCCAATTGCTCGGTCTTCCGGAAGAAGTCATCGCTGCTGCTCGACAACTTGCCCAGACCACAGGAGACTCAGGATGGAAGCTGACGCTGCATGCCCCCTGCTACATCCCGGTCCTGCAGTACGCCGAGAACAGAGAACTGCGTCGAGTCATGTACCAGCACTATGCCACGCGTGCTTCGGAGCAAGGCAACCCGGAATGGGATAACACGCCCCTGATCAAGCAGATCTTGAATCTGCGCGCAGAGGAAGCCGCCATGCTCGGATTCAACAATTTTTCAGAATTATCTCTCGAATCCAAAATGGCTGAATCACCCCAGGCTGTTTTGACGTTTTTACGCGATCTGGCAGCCAAAGCCAAACCCTTTGCCTTACAGGACTGGGAAGAACTGCAAACCTTTGCGCGCGAACAGTTACAGATGGGGCCCTTGGAACCCTGGGATGTGACCTGGGCTTCCGAAAAGCTCAGAGTGGCGCGTTACGCCTTCTCGGATCTGGAAGTAAAGCACTATTTTCCAGAGCCCCGCGTTCTCGAGGGCCTATTTCACCTGACTCAACAGCTTTACGGCTTGCAGGTCACCCCCATGGAGGCCCCCGTATGGCATCCTGATGTGCGTTTTTTTGCCTTGCGTAACGCCACTGGAGAAATCATCGGACAATTCTACCTGGATTTATACGCGCGTCAGGATAAACGCGGCGGTGCCTGGATGGACGATGCCATTACACGTCGCCGTCAGACATCCGGCATTCAAGTCCCCGTTGCCTATCTGACCTGCAATTTTTCCCATCCCTTGGGAGACCAGTCCGCCACTTTCACCCATGACGAAGTGATCACCTTATTTCATGAATTCGGACATGGATTACATCACTTGCTCACCCAGATGGAGGACCTTTCCATTTCCGGTATCAACGGCGTGGAGTGGGATGCCGTGGAATTACCCAGCCAGTTCATGGAAAATTATTGCTGGGAATGGAGCGTCTTGTCGCACATGAGCGCCCATGTAGAGACGGGAGAACCTCTGCCTCGCGCTCTGTTCGAACGCCTGCTAGCTGCCAGGCATTTTCAAAGTGGAATGCAAACCGTACGCCAAATCGAGTTTGCCCTTTTTGACATGCAACTCCACATGGAACCACCGGCCGAAACGGACCCTTTGACCTTGCTCCAACAAATCCGCGCAGAAGTGGCGGTCATTCACCCTCCGCATTGGCAGCGATTTCCCAATGGTTTTTCCCACATTTTTGCTGGGGGCTATGCTGCGGGCTACTACAGTTACAAGTGGGCGGAGGTTCTTTCGGCCGACGCCTATGCTTTGTTTGAAGAACGCGGAATTCTCGACCCCCAGACTGGGGAACGGTTTCGCCTTGAGATTTTGGCGCGGGGAGGCAGTCGCCCGGCACTGGAGTCCTTCGTGGCTTTTCGCGGACGCAAACCCACTCTGGATGCCTTGTTGCGTCACCACGGCATGGCTTCCGCGCCCGTCAGTGCATCTCCAGCGTCTCTCCCGCCCGGATAAAGTGAAACGTTCGCGTCAGGGTGACAAGGTCTGCGCGCTCCCGCATGGCTTTGGTAAAGGGCAGAAACGGGGATGCCATCTGCACGATGTGCTGGGCAGCAGTATCCAAAGCCTCGATTCCGGAACTTTGCCGCACTTCTAGTCTGGCAATGGAGCCATCCGGATAGAGGATGACGGTCAGGCGTACATCCCCCTGCAGTTCGTGCCCATGGTCGGGGGCTGGATAATTCAAGGCCCCCACTTGTTCCACTTTCTGGCGCCAGGCTTCTGCATACGGCCCAAAAATCAGATCATGCGTCTGTACGGAAAGCGCCTGCACCCGTTTTCCGGCAAAAGGATCTACCACCTGAGCCCGAGCCATCAGCAGACTACGTCCCAGGATGTCCTGGCTCTGGTCCTGGCCCTGGCTCTGGTCCTGATCCTCGTCCTGTACCAAGGCTTTGACCGCTGAATGACGGGTTTCCTTTGCGGAGGGAGTAGGCTCTTCTCTGGATAATGCCTGTGGACTTGATTGGTTCGCTGCTGTTTGGGCTCCATGCATGAATTCAGGACTGGTATACGGCTGAAGGGTGGGCGCTCCAGAAGGGGGCATTTGGTTCGTCGGGCGGTCGGCAGAAGAGGGCAGGGCTTGCGCTGTGCTCGGGGTCGATTCCCGGTCAATATTCACCTCGAGTACCGGAGGAATATGACGTTCCATAGAGGAATCCTCCGGCCACCACCGCGAAAGTCCTGATAGAAAAAAACCATGGACCAAGGTGGACAGGAACAACGCACCGTACCAACGCCGAGCCGATGAGATCATTTGAGATGACAGGGTACACTCAAATCCCACAAATTGGGATGTCCCAAAGAAACGCTCACCTGCGATCCGGACGGCAAGGCCGTTGCCCCCATGACCTTGAGCACCAAAGGCAGACCGTCAAGACGTCCCACACCTTCGCGCATCAGGGTTGCCGTGGTTTCCTGCAGGGCTTCCTGCTCGATCCAGCGCAAGCACCAGTAGCGTTCCATTTGGCGCTGAAATTCATTGTAGGCATCATAAGCCAGTTCGAAATGCCGCGCGATATCCAACAAGGGAGCCTCCTGGTCAAAAACCGGAGGCGCCTGCCGGATTAACCGGATGAGCTGCCATTGGTTGATCAAATCCACGTACCTCCGCAGCGGCGACGTAGACCAGGCATATTGCGACACACCCAGGCCCTGGTGCGCTCCTGGCCGAACGCTCATGCTGGTTTTGCCGTTGCTTTGAGTTCGAAACAGGGCCGGCCATTGCGCTTGCGCCAAACAGTACCCCCAATAGGTATTGGCCTCGATCATCATTTCTGCCACCAGGGTGTCCAGCGGTGAACCTCGTGGGCGCGGCGTGATCTGAACACGGTCGGACTCGATATGAAACGTGAAGTCCTGATACTGGGGGGCAGGGCGCTCCCCAACCCCGCGCTGCAAGGCCATCTTCTGAGCCAATTGCCACAGCACTTGCAGGGCCTGGGCATACGGTTGAGAAACCAAGTGCGCTTCGGACAGGGGTTCAAACCAGGATTCCACTTCATGTGATCGCAAATTTTGCTGCACCTGTACTCTTTGCAGACAAGTATTCCGCTGCACGATGACATGGTCCGACTTACGCACTGTCATGAGCAGCGACAAGGCAGGAACCACCGTTCCTTGCTGCAAGGTGAACGTTTCGATGACGTGATCCGGCAGCATGGGAATCTTGTGCCCCGGCATGTAGACGGTGGAGAGCCGAGTCTGTAATCCTTCATCCAAAGGGGATCCGGGGCTTATGCCTAAAGCAGGTGCGGCAATGTGAATACCCACTAACCAATGCTCCGAATCGACTTCGGACACGCTAAAGGCATCATCGATTTCTGTGGTAGAGGCATCATCGATACTGAATACCGGATCGGCAGCCAGTGGCAGCAGAGCACTTTGGTCCAGAAGCGGAAAATGGGTCTGTTCCGGCCAAGGTCCAAAGTATTCATATTGAAACCGACCCTCATGCCAGTCACGAGGGCCCCGCAATACGCCGCAAAATTCCAGTACCTGTGCCGTAGAACAGTGCAACGTGGCGGCCGCAGCATCCAGGGTCTTGAAGGCCAGTGAATTCTTGTCCGGCGCATAGATCAACCCGGGCAATGTGGCGCGCATCCAGTCGGGGAAAATCCCCTGACGCAGGGCAACGAGTGCCTCTTCCTTCTGGATTTCCTGTTGCCGTTTTCGTTCCAGACCGATCAACGCCGCCTTCAGATTGGCTTCACTGGCCGGGCGAAAGTGCCCTTTTCCCTTGCGGTAAAAATACAAAGGCGCCTCATGAAGACAGAACAGAATGGCTGCCTGGTCCACTGGCCCTGCCTGTGCTCCCATATAGGTTTGCGCCAAGCTCTCAAAGCCTACTTCTGTGTCGGGGGTACAGGTCGTCCAGAGCAGTTCCACATCGATCTCCTGGGACAGTGCCTGGGCCTGCTGCATGAATACAGTGGGAACGGGAGTAGCAAAGCGGATCAACACGGACGCACTCTTGATTTTGCTGCGCTTACCTTGCGAGTTTTCCACTTGCAGGGTTGCGTCGCTAGCACTCAGCACAGATCCCGTCTTTAATTCCCCGCCTTCTTCATACAACACATACATCAAGCATTCTCCAAGGCCAGTTGCTCCAATAGTCGCACATGCAGGCCTCCAAAGCCCCCATTACTCATCACCAATACCTGATCACCCCACTTCGCCCGCACAGCGACAGCTTTAATCAGGTCATCAATATTCTGAAAAGTAAGCGCTCGCTCACCAAGGCTGCCCAGCGCTCCATCCACATCCCATCCCAATTGCGCCGAGTAACAAAACACAAGGTCCGCCTGTTCCAGACTGGGCGCCAGCGCTGCAGCCCATACCCCTTGTTTCATGGTATTGGAACGCGGTTCGATGACCGCCAGAATCCGCTGTCCCGGTGCGAGCGTTTGCTTGAGACCTGCCACAGTGGTCTGAATGGCGGTGGGGTGGTGCGCAAAATCATCCAGGACAGTCACGCCGCGCACCGTGCCCAAAACTTCCATGCGCCGCCGCACTCCTTTGAAAGAAACCAGACTGTGGAGCGCCTCGGCCGGATCCATGCCCAGGAACCGAATGGCCATCAAGGCTGCCAAGGCATTGAGACGATTATGCTCACCCAGAAGCGCCCAGGCGGGTACAGTGGCCAGAACCTGTCCTTCACAGCTAAGCGCCAGACCATTGTTCTGTAATCCTTGCAATTGCCACGACCCGGAGGCTCCAAAATACTCCACAGGTGTCCAGCAACCCCACTGTAGTGTCAAAGCGAGCCGCTCATCCCGCCCATTCACCACCACCAACCCCTGTGCAGGGAGCATGCGAATCAGATGATGAAATTGAACCTGGATGGCCTGCACATCAGGAAAAATATCGGCATGGTCGTATTCCAGATTATTGAGGATCGCCACCCGTGGTCGATAATGAACAAACTTGGAGCGCTTATCGAAAAAAGCCGTATCGTATTCGTCTGCCTCGATCACAAACCATGGCTTATCCTGCAAATTCTGCCTGAGGGGGTTCCAATCCTTTGGCAAGCGCGCAGAGCAACCGAAATTGCTAGGGACTCCGCCGATGAGAAAGCCTGGCGCAACTCCCCCTTGCTCCAACATCCAGGTAACCAGTGCGGAGGTCGTGGTTTTACCGTGAGTTCCCGCCACTGCCAGAACACGGCAATGACAAAGAATGTTTTCGGCGAGCCACTGAGGGCCGGAAACATAGGGCAGCGCCTGATCCAGAATGGCCTCCATCAGGACATTCCCTCGGGAGATCACATTTCCAATGACAAACAAGTCTGGTTGCAGCGCCAGTTGATCCGCACCATACCCCTCGATCAACTGGATTCCCTGTTGTTCCAGTTGAGTGCTCATGGGGGGATAGACCTGGGCATCACAGCCGGTCACGCGATGACCGGCTGCTTGGGCCAAGGCTGCAACGCCGCCCATGAAGGTGCCACAGATACCAAGAATGTGAATATGCATGAGCAAACCGTATCAAAAACAGGCGTAACGCGCGTTAGCCCGTTGTGGGATCGTAGGAAAGATTGGGGGCCAGCCAGCGTTCCGTTTCCTGCAGGCCAAGCCCCTTGCGTCGAGCGTAATCTTGCACCTGATCACGACCCAGTTTGCCCACCGCAAAATAGCGACTTGCCGGATGAGAGAAGTAAAATCCACTCACAGCAGCGGTAGGCCACATGGCGTAGCTTTCCGTCAGATGGATTTGTGCTCTCTGTGGCGCCTGGAGCAAATCGAACAAGGTTTTCTTCTCGGTATGGTCAGGGCAGGCCGGATAGCCTGGCGCTGGCCGAATACCCTGATAACGCTCGGCAATCAACTCTTCCACGCTCAGTGCTTCTTGCGCAGCATAACCCCAATAGTCCCGCCGCACTTGCGCATGCAACCATTCGGCGGCGGCCTCGGCCAGGCGATCGGCCAGCGCCTTGAGCAGAATGGCACTATAGTCATCATGCCGGGCTTCGAATTCAGCCAGTCGCTCTTCGATTCCAATACCCGTCGTCACGGCAAATGCACCCACGTAATCCTCGAGGCCCGTGGCTTGGGGCGCCACAAAATCAGCCAGGCACAGATTGGAGCGATCCGCCGGCTTGTCATTCTGCTGACGCAAAAAATGCAGCACTGCCTGAATGGATTGGCGTGATTCGTCGGCATACAGAGCTACATCGTCACCGTCAGGAAGGCTGGCCGCAGCAAAAAAACCCAGTACCGCATGCCCCGTCAGCCAATGCTCTGCCACGATCCGGTGCAACATCTCCTGGGCTTCGGCAAACAGATTGCGCGCTACCTCACCCACCAGATCATCCTGCAAGATGGCAGGATAACGGCCTGACAGCTCCCAGGTTTGGAAAAACGGCGTCCAATCGATATAAGGCACCAGCTGCGCAAGATCCAGATCTTGCAACGTCTTGACGCCCAGAAAGGCGGGGCGCGGGGGATGGTAACCCGACCAGTCGAGCTGCAAACCCCGTTCACGGGCCACCTCCAGAGACAGGAGCGTATTCCCCCCCTGTTTGGAGGCATGCAAGGCGCGGACCCGTTGCATGTCAGCCTTCAAGTCCTGCACGTATTTGGCGCTCAGATCCTCGCTGAGCAATTGTGTGCAGACCCCCACCGCACGGGATGCATCCGGCACATAGATCGTAGGTCCCTGATAATGCGGTTCAATCTTTACTGCCGTATGTACACGGGAGGTGGTCGCACCACCGATCATCAGAGGCAACGTCAACCCTGCACGCTGCATTTCTCGAGCCACATGTGCCATCTCTTCCAAGGAAGGCGTAATCAGTCCGGACAACCCGATAATGTCGACGTTTTCTTCTTTGGCGGTCTGCAAAATGCGTTCGCAGGGAACCATCACTCCCATATTGACCACTTCGAAATTATTACATTGCAACACCACGGCCACGATATTTTTACCAATGTCATGCACATCCCCCTTGACCGTGGCAATCAGAATTTTGCCCTTGGGTCGTGAGGTGGCAGACTTTTCTGCTTCGATGTAGGGAATCAAGTGAGCAACGGCCTGCTTCATGACACGCGCTGATTTCACCACTTGGGGCAAAAACATTTTCCCTTCCCCAAAGAGGTCTCCCACCACGTTCATCCCCGCCATGAGCGGACCTTCGATGACGTGAATGGGACGTTCACTCTGCAAGCGTGCCTCTTCCGTATCTTCTTCGATATACGTGGAGATGCCCTTCACCAGAGCATGAGTAAGACGCTCTCCCACGGGGGCGGCGCGCCAGGACAAGTCTTCACTGGAAGCCCGTGCAACTCCACCCTTGACACTCGCGGCAAAGGCAACCATGCGCTCGGCAGCATCGGGGCGACGGTTGAGAATGATGTCTTCCACATGCTCCAGTAAATCCTTGGGAATCTCTGCATACACGCCCAATTGTCCGGCATTGACGATGCCCATGGTCAAACCGGCCTGGATAGCGTGATACAGAAAAACCGTATGGACGGCCTCTCGGACCGCATCGTTGCCGCGAAACGAAAAACTGACGTTGGATACACCCCCGCTGACTTTTGCATAGGGCAGAGTGCGTCGAATGATACGGGTGGCCTCGATGAAGTCCACTGCGTAGTTGTCGTGCTCTTCGATCCCCGTGGCTACGGCAAAGATATTGGGATCAAAAATGATGTCCTGCGGAGGAAAACCCAATCGATCCACCAGCAAATGGTAGGATCGGGTACAGATGTGCACTTTGCGATCCCGGGTATCCGCCTGTCCCTGCTCATCGAAAGCCATGACGATGATGGCTGCACCGTACCGCCGGCACAGGGTGGCACGCCGCAAAAACTCGGCTTCCCCCTCCTTCATGCTGATGGAATTGACGATCGGTTTGCCTTGAACACATTTGAGCCCGGCTTCCAGAACGTTCCAGTCGGAAGAATCGATCATCACGGGGACCCGACTGATATCCGGCTCGGAGGCCATCAGATTGAGAAAGCGTTGCATGGCCGCCTTCGAATCCAGCATGGCTTCATCCATGTTGATATCGATGATCTGGGCGCCATTTTCCACTTGCGTGCGCGCCACCGTCAGCGCCTGATTGTAATCCCCCGCCAAAATCAAACGCGCAAAAGCCTTAGAACCAGTCACATTGGTGCGTTCTCCCACATTGACGAAAAGGGAATCGTCTCCAATATTGAAGGGCTCCAGTCCTGCCAAACGGGTCATGGGTGGAATCCTGGGAATCTTGCGCGGCGCAATTCCCCGGACGGCCTGGGCGATAGCGCGGATATGCGCGGGCGTAGTGCCACAGCAGCCACCCACGATATTGATCAATCCTGCCTGGGCAAATTCCTTGAGCATCGCCGCCGTATCTGCAGGGCTTTCATCATAACCGGATTCGGCCAGAGGATTGGGCAGGCCGGCGTTGGGGTGAGCACTGACGTAGGTGTCTGCCACTCGAGACAACTCGGCGATATATGGGCGCATGAGTGCAGCCCCCAAAGCACAGTTCAACCCAATGGAAAATGGTTTGATATGACTGAGGGAATTCCAGAAGGCTTCCGTCGTTTGTCCACTCAGGGTGCGCCCACTTTGATCGGTAATCGTGCCCGAAATCATGACTGGCAAGCGGATCTGGCGTTGCTCGAAGAAAGTCTCGATGGCAAAAAGGGCCGCCTTGGCATTGAGTGTGTCAAAAACGGTTTCTACCAGCAGCAGGTCCACTGCGTTATTCCTCCCAACCTGGTAGAGGAACCGCTTTTCGTTCTCATAGTCCATACGTTCCATCCGCATCTCCTTAAGGCGGGAGATGAGTTTTTCCTTTGAGAT
>DAIDKJ010000036.1 GCA_027450105.1 Ferrovum sp. | reverse complement strand
CAGAATGATGGCTCATGCCCCGCACCACAAAACAAAATGTGAGTCACTCTATCAAAAAAACGCAGGGAACGTCCCGGTTTTTACCTTCCAGGCACAGGAATTACAATTTCACCTGCTCCTGCTGCAGAGTTTGTTTCATGAAATGCCGGGAATAGCGATAGTCGATCTGTTGCGTGGGCAGCAGCAGCAAGCAATCGGCCGTATTGAAGTCCGGGTCCCAGGCGGGCTCTCCGCACACATAGGCCCCCACGCGCAAGTACGCCTTGATGAGAGAGGGAATCTCCACCTCCAGACGATCATCCAGACGGTCAAGGGGCAAAGGGCAGGCAGGAAACACCCGCCATTCGGCCGGAGCCGCATGAACCTGTAATTGACGATAGATACTGGCTGCCGTATGTCCGCCATCGGCCATGGTCATACTGGCGCATCCCATCAGATAGCGCACCCCATGAGTCTGGATGTAATCAGCCAAACCAGCCCACAATAAAGCGATGCTGGCACCAGTGCGGTAATCCGGATGCACGCAGGCGCGACCCATTTCCATCAGATCATCCCGCAGATGTCCCAGCCGCGACAGATCGAATTCCGACTCGGAATAGAATCCTCCGGCCCGCCGTGCCTGCGCCGCATTCAGAATGCGATAGGTTCCCACTACCAAATCAGTGCGCAGATCGCGAACCAGCAGATGGTCGCACAGGGGATCCAGCCGATCCTGATCCAGCCCAGGTTCGGGACTATTCAAGCGGGCACCCATTTCTTCCGAAAACACGCGCCAGCGTAATTCCTGCGCAGCGCGCACATCGGCCTCGGAACGGGCATACTGAAAAACGAGACGCGGTCGACTGGCGCGCTGTTGCGCTCGGGTCTGTTCCAAGTCTGGCATCATGACAGGGCTCCTAGGATTCAATAGGGCCACTATGCAAAGACTTCATGACGACAATATGATTGCTCGGTTAAAATTGCGTGACAGGACCTGTTTGATCTGACCGTGCCCCCCGGGAACACATGGCGCCGTTTGATGACAGTTGCAACTGCCGGGTTGCTGGCGCAAGATGACAGAATCGATCATTTTTACTGATGAGCATGAGCTTTTACCCTGCAACCCTGCCTCCTTCACGCTACCCGGCCACGGCCTACTTCAACCGCGAACTGGGGCAACTGGCCTTCAACCGACGGGTTCTGGCCATGGTTGAAAACCCCAACACCCCCCTGTTGGAGCGCCTGCGATATCTCTGTATCGTGAGCAGCAATCTGGATGAGTTTTTTGAAATCCGGGTGGCTGATCTAAAGCAGCAGATCCAGCAAGGCACTCCCACCCCCGGCCCCGATGGCTTGTCCCCTCTGGTGGTGTATCAAAGAGTCAGCCAGGAAGCCCATGAACTCATCGATGATCAATACGCGCTGCTCAACGAAAAAGTTTTGCCTGCCCTGTCCCTGGAGGGTATCCGCTTTCACCGTCGCGGGTACTGGACCGACGCCCAACGGGACTGGGCACGGGATTATTTTTTTCGCGAAGTGATGCCCGTCCTCACTCCCATCGGCCTGGACAACGCCCACCCCTTTCCCCGCATTCTCAACAAAAGCCTGAACTTTGCCGTGGAACTGAGCGGACGGGATGCTTTCGGGCGCCAAACCACCCATGCCGTGGTCCAGGCCCCCCGTTCCTTGCCCCGTTTCATCCGTCTGCCTGCCAATCTGACCGATTGCCCCTATGGTTTCATTTTTCTCTCCTCCGTGTTGCACGCCAATGTGGGCGAGTTATTCCAGGGCATGACGGTGGAAGGCTGTTATCAGTTCCGGGTTACCCGCAACAGTGAATTGCTTCTGGAAGAGGAAGATGAGGACAAAAACCTGCGCCAGGCATTGCAGGGAGAATTGAAACATCGTCAATTTGGGGATGAAGTACGCCTGGAAGTGGCAGAGAACTGTTCCCAAGCCATGGCGGAATTTTTACTGGAAACCTTCGAACTGGAAGAAACCGATCTGTATCGCGTCAATGGACCCGTTAACCTGGTGCGTCTCATGCAGGTGGCCGACATGGTGGATCGCCCGGATTTGCGCTTTCCCCGATTCACCCAGACGCGACCCCGGGAATGGGACAGCGAACATGATATCTTTGCCGCCATTCGCAAAAAGGACATCCTGCTGCACCACCCGTACCAATCCTTTGCCCCGGTGGTAGAACTGGTTCAGCAGGCCGCCAACGACCCTTTGGTCCTCGCCATCAAGCAGACCGTATATCGCGCCGGAGCGGATTCCGAGTTGATCGATGCACTCATCGATGCGGCACGACGGGGCAAGGAAGTCACCGTGGTGGTGGAATTACTGGCGCGCTTCGACGAAGAAGCCAACATCAACTGGGCGGCCAAGCTGGAAGAGGCGGGGGCCCACGTGGTGTATGGCGTGGCCGGCTACAAAACCCACGCCAAGATGTGCATGATCATTCGTCGCGAGTTGGGAAAATTACGCCGCTACGTGCATTTGGGAACGGGTAACTATCACTCCCGCACCACCAAACTCTATACCGACTTTGGTCTGTTTACCGCCGATCCGGAAATCACCTCGGATGTCAATGAGGTGTTCATGCAGATCACGGGCTTGGGGCAACATGGGCCACTCAAGCAGTTGTGCCAGTCTCCCTTCAGTCTGCATGCCTCCCTGCTGGCCGCCATTCACCACGAAACCGAACTGGCGCAACAAAAAAAGCGCACTCATATCATCGCCAAGATGAATGCGCTCACCGAGCGCAGCATCATCGATGCTCTTTATGAGGCCAGTCAGGCGGGGGTCAAGGTGGATTTGATCGTGCGCGGAGTTTGCCTGCTGCGACCGGGCATCGCGGGACTGTCCGACAACATCCGGGTCTTTTCCATCATCGGCCGCTTTTTGGAGCACCACCGTGTGTTTTACTTCTTCAACGGCGGTGCTCAGAACCTGTATATCTCCAGCGCCGACTGGATGGACCGTAACCTGTTTCGGCGCATCGAAATCTGCATTCCCATCCTGGATCCCAGCATCAAACGCCGCATCATGAGCGAAGGACTGCGTCCCTACCTGAAGGATCAGGCTCTGAGCTGGGAAATGAAAGGCAATGGTGTGTACCAGCGGCGCATCTGCCGCCACGACCAACCGTTTGACGCGCAACAGCACCTGCTGGGAAAATTTTCTTCTACCAACTCTGGCCGCCGCTCATGAGCGCCCACACGGAAATCGAATTGAAGTTACGTGCCAGTGCGGCAGCCTTGGAGCAAGTGCTGCAACTCGACTGGCTGCAGGCGCTCTGCGAGGGGCCACCCCTGTGCCAGCGCTACTTCAGCATCTACTACGACACCCCGGAACTCTCTTTACGTCAGCAAGGCATTGCCCTGCGCGTGCGCCAGGTGGGAACGCAGTGGATGCAAACCATCAAATCCCGCGGTCAGGAGCAAGATGGTCTGTCCGTGCGCCAGGAGTGGGAGTGCCCCATTACCGAGCATCACCTGGATTTTTCCGCCCTGGAAGACGGTACTCTGAAGACTTTTTTGCAATCCGAGTCCACGCTCAATCGCATCAAGCCCCGTTTTGTCACAGAATTCGAACGCCAAACCCAGCGTTTGCGCTGCGCTGATGGAACCCTTCTGGAACTGGCGCTGGATCGCGGTGAAGTCCGTGCAGGCGGGCGTTCCACGCCCATCATGGAGATCGAACTGGAGTTGCTGCAGGGCGATACGCAACCCATCACCCACATTGGCCGCTGTCTGCAGGACGCCCTGGCAGTGGTTCCGGAATCCTGCAGCAAGGCGGAACGGGGCTATCGCCTGCTGCTGGATACCCCGCCCTGATCATGGCACCGGGAATGGCATGCCAACGGCCCATCGGTCGCGCCGGGTACTGGTCCGTCAACAGCCTCGCCAGACGCGCCAAGAACACCCCGCACGACGCAACTGCGCTGAGGAGGAGTTTGTAATGGATTTGATTTTGTGGCGACATGCCGAAGCCGAGGAAGGCCACCCCGACGACAAACGCGCTCTTACACCTCGCGGCAAACGCCAAGCGGCGCGCGTGGCACAGTGGCTTTCAAACGTATTGGAGCAGCCCTATCGCATTTTGGTCAGTCCTGCCCTGCGCACCCAACAAACTGCCGCAGCGTTGGACCTGCCTTATGAAACCAGCGCTGCCGTGGGCACCGGGAGCGATCCCGAAGCCTTGCTGGAGGTCGTGCAATGGCCTTTGGCCGAAGCAACCGTCGTGGTGGTGGGTCATCAACCCACCCTGGGGCAAACCGCCGCGCTGCTCATGACCGGACAAGCCCAGTCGTGGTCCGTACGCAAAGGCGCCCTGTGGTGGATTTCCTGGCGCAAGCGGCGTGATCAGGCGCAGGTGGTATTGCGCGCGGTACTCAACCCCGATCTGCTGTGAGAGTGTACCGGGATGGCAACCGATAACCGACCAACCGGAGTGAAAAAACCCCACACACCGTGAAATTCAAACCTTGTGCGGGCAATGCGTACGCTGACAATCGGCATATAACTGCAGGGAATGCTCGCGGATGGAAAAACCCCGTTGTTGCGCCACACGGGCCTGGCGCTGCTCGATTTCGGCGTCGTAGAACTCTTCCACATGCCCGCACTGCAAGCAAACCAGATGATCGTGATGATCGCCCTGATTGAGTTCGAACACAGCCTTGCCACTTTCGAAGTGGTGCCGGGTCAGCAACCCGGCCTGCTCGAATTGGGTCAGAACCCGATACACCGTGGCTAACCCCACCTCCATTCCCTCTTGTTGCAGCAACCGATATACCGCCTCGGCGCTCATATGCCGGCTGGCGCCCTGCTCGAACAAACCAAGAATCTTGAGCCGTGGCAATGTGGCCTTGAGGCCCATGTCTTTCAAATCCTGAGAGGCGCTCATGAGTGACCTGACACATGGAAAGATGAGGTATTATAGCGGATTGGAATGGTCCCGGAAAATCCGCATGATTCGACTGGCTGTCATCGCCTCCTTGCTGCTTGCCCTGACGGGTTGTGCCTCTCTGGGCCTGCCTAATTTCAATCCGCCCTCCTGGCAATTGCCCAGCATGGCCGAATTGCCCTACCTGCCCAAATGGGCTGCGCTACAACCCTACACGCTGGACATTCAACAGGGCATCATCATTGATCAGGACATGATCGGGCGCCTCAAACCCGGTCTGACGCGCACCCAGGTGGGATACGTCCTGGGTACACCGCTGTTGACAGACCCCTTTCACGCCAACCGCTGGGACTATGTGTACTACACCCGCATCAAAAACCACTTGAGCACGCCCAGTCGGCTCACAGTGTATTTCAAGGATAACAAACTGGATCATTTCGACTCCACCTACCCACAACAGGTCGCTCTGGAGGCTCATCCATGACGACGCGCTTATGCGTTGCCGGTTGTACGGGGCGGATGGGACGCGCGTTGCTGGAAGCCATCGTGGCAGCACCCGATCTAACCCTCAGCGGGGCCTTGGAGCAATCCCACTCGCCCTATCTGGGGCGCGATCCCGGGGATTGGCTGGGAAGCCCCCTGTCCGTTCACATTACGGATGATATCGATGCCGCTCTCCGTTCTAGCCAGGTATTGATCGATTTCACCCGACCCCCTGGCACCTTGAGGCATGTGCAGCATTGCCTGGAGTCAGGACGGGCTCTGGTCATTGGAACCACCGGGTTTGATGAGGCAGGGCGCCACCAGATCGAATTGGCCAGCCAGAAGATCCCCATCGTATTCGCCCCCAACATGAGCATGGGGGTCAATGTGTCCCTCGTGCTTCTGGATCTGGCCAGTCGGGTTCTGCAACCTGGATTCGACATCGAAATCAGCGAAGCACATCACCGCCACAAAGTAGACGCGCCCTCTGGTACCGCTTTGCGCATGGGCGAGGTGGTGGCAGCTGCCCGCGGGCAACGGCTGTCGGAGGTGGCAGTGTATGGACGCGAGGGCCTGACCGGCGAACGCGCCGACCACACCATCGGTTTCGCTACCGTACGCGGTGGTGACGTAGTAGGGGACCATACGGTTGCCTTCATGGGCTGGGGGGAACGTCTGGAGATTACTCACAAAGCCAGCAACCGCGCCACTTTTGCCTTGGGAGCCCTGCGCGCCGCAAGGTTTTTGGCCACGCAGCCGCCCGGTCTGTATGACATGCAGGACGTACTCGGGCTCAAGTCTCTAATGCGTCTGGAACCACCCACCGTTTGATTGAACCCCGCTTTTCGTGTAATATCGCAGCAATCGGAAACGGGAAAGTCGCCTCCAGGCGCCCTTCCCGTTTTTCACATCCAATTCCATCCGGAGGGCCCCCGTAATGGCTGACGCCAATCCTTCAGCATCGTTTGCGCCTGCCATTCTGGTGCTGGCTGATGGGTCGGTATTCCGGGGTCAATCCATCGGCGTACCAGGCATGGCCGTGGGTGAAGTCGTGTTCAACACTGCCATGACCGGCTATCAGGAAATCCTGACCGATCCCTCTTACTGCCGTCAACTGGTCACCCTGACCACCCCGCATATCGGTAACGTGGGCACCACCCAAGAAGATGCCGAATCTGCGCGTGTTTTTGCCGCCGGACTGATCGTGCGCGATCTACCCCGGCAGCTTTCCAATTGGCGCTCCCAGCAACCCTTGCCGGCCTATCTGCAGGAACACGGCGTGGTCGCCATCGCCGGAATCGACACCCGCCGTCTAACGCGCCATTTACGTACCAACGGTGCCCAAAACGCATGCCTCATGGCGGGCCAGGTGCAGGAACCCCAGGCACTGCAGGCGGCCCAGACCTTTCCGGGACTGGCTGGCATGGACCTGGCCAAGGTGGTCACCTGCCCTGAGCCGTACGCCTGGAGTGCCGGAAGCTGGGTTCTGGGGAAGGGCTTTCGCAAAGCTCCCCAAACCCGTTTTCGAGTGGTTGCTTTCGACTACGGCATCAAGCGCAACATCCTGCGTTTGCTCACGGACCGGGGCTGTGAGGTCACCGTCGTTCCTGCCACCACAAGCGCTGCTACGGCGCTCTCCCATCGCCCTCATGGCATTTTTCTGTCGAACGGCCCTGGGGACCCCGAGCCCTGTGACTATGCCATCGAAACCATACGCGCTCTGCTGGCCCGAGGCCTACCCACCTTTGGCATCTGCCTGGGTCACCAGTTGTTGGCTTTGGCCTCGGGAGGGCGCACCCTCAAGATGAAATTTGGCCATCATGGCGCCAATCACCCGGTTCAGGATCTGCAGACCGGACGCGTGATGATCACCAGTCAAAACCACGGATTTGCCGTGGATGAACGCACACTTCCCCAGTTCCTGAAGGCAACCCATCGCTCCCTGTTTGATGGCAGTTTACAGGGCATTAGCCGGACGGATTGCCCAGCCTTCAGTTTTCAGGGCCATCCGGAAGCCAGCCCCGGACCTCAGGATGCCAGTCCTTTGTTCGATCATTTCTTGCGCCTGATGCAGGCGCATTCTCTGCCAGAATAGACCTGCCATGCCCAAGCGTACCGACCTCTCCTCCATCCTGATCATCGGCGCCGGCCCCATCGTCATCGGCCAGGCCTGTGAATTCGACTACTCTGGCGCCCAGGCTTGCAAAGCACTGCGCGAAGAGGGATACCGGGTCATTCTGGTCAATTCCAACCCGGCCACCATCATGACCGATCCCGACATGGCCGATGTCACCTACATCGAGCCGGTTACCTGGAAGGTGATCGAACGCATCATCGAGAAAGAACGACCCGATGCCCTGTTGCCCACCATGGGGGGGCAAACTGCTCTCAATTGTGCCCTCGACCTGGCCCGGGAAGGAGTCCTGGAAAAATATGGCGTAGAGATGATCGGGGCCCGCAAAGAAGCCATCGACATGGCAGAGGATCGGGAAAAATTCAAGGCCGCCATGGACCGTATTGGCCTTTCCACCCCCCGCTCGGCCATTGCCCACAGCCTGGAGGAAGCCTTGCAGGTGCAATCCATGGTGGGGTTTCCCGCCATCATCCGGCCTTCCTTCACCATGGGGGGAAGCGGTGGCGGAATCGCTTACAACCAGGAAGAGTTTCTTGCCATTTGCGAACGTGGCCTGGATGCCTCTCCCACGCACGAACTCCTGGTGGAAGAGTCCGTGATCGGTTGGAAGGAATACGAAATGGAGGTGGTGCGGGATCATCAAGACAACTGCATCATCGTCTGCTCTATCGAAAACCTGGATGCCATGGGTGTGCATACGGGCGACTCCATCACCGTTGCTCCTGCGCAAACCCTGACTGACAAGGAATACCAGATCATGCGCAACGCTTCGCTGGCGGTGTTGCGGGAAATCGGCGTGGAAACCGGCGGGTCCAACGTGCAGTTTGCCGTGAATCCGGCCGATGGTCGCATGATCGTCATCGAAATGAATCCACGTGTTTCACGCTCCTCGGCCCTGGCCTCGAAGGCCACCGGCTTTCCCATCGCCAAGGTGGCGGCCAAACTGGCTGTGGGGTACACCCTGGATGAACTGCGTAACGACATTACGGGTGGTGCCACACCAGCCTCCTTCGAACCCACCATCGACTACGTGGTCACCAAGGTACCCCGTTTTGCCTTTGAGAAATTCCCTCAGGCCAACGACCGACTCACCACCCAGATGAAATCCGTGGGGGAAGTCATGGCCATTGGGCGCTGTTTTCAGGAATCCCTGCAAAAGGCCCTGCGCGGCCTGGAAACTGGTGCCAATGGACTGGATTCGTTGTGCAACGAACGTCCCACCATCGAGGCAGAACTGGCTGATCCAGGCCCACTGCGCTTATGGTATGTGGCCGACGCTTTCCGGGTTGGGCTGACCTTGGAAGAAATCCATCGCCTGTCGCATATCGACCCCTGGTTTTTGGCCGAAATCCAGGATCTGGTGCAGACCGAAGAATCCTTGCGCGGCAAAACCCTGGCACAACTGGACACCGCACAACTACTGGGGCTCAAGCGCCAGGGATTTTCTGACCGTCGCCTGGCTGCGTTACTGAACAGCCACGAAAACCAGGTGCGGGCCCAGCGTCATCGCCTGGGCGTAAAGCCTGTCTACAAGCGGGTAGATACCTGTGCCGCCGAATTTGCCACGCAAACCGCCTACCAATACTCCACCTACGAGGAAGAATGCGAAGCGGCCCCCAGTACCCGGAAGAAAATCATGGTGTTGGGTGGTGGACCCAACCGGATCGGCCAGGGTATCGAGTTCGATTATTGCTGTGTACACGCCGCTCTGGCTTTGCGTGAGGACGGCTATGAAACCATCATGGTCAATTGTAATCCCGAAACCGTTTCTACCGATTACGACACCTCCGACCGCCTCTACTTCGAACCGCTCACGCTGGAAGATGTACTGGAAATCGTGGCCCTGGAACAACCCCAGGGCGTGATCGTGCAGTTTGGTGGGCAAACTCCGCTCAAGCTGGCGCGCGGTCTTGAAGCGGCTGGCGTTCCCATCATTGGCACCGCGCCGGACAGCATCGACCGGGCAGAAGATCGCAAACGCTTTCAACAGATGCTGCAGCAATTGGGTTTGCGGCAACCAGAAAATCGCACCGCTTTCGATCGTGAATCCACCCTCAGGTTGGCTGCCGACCTAGGCTATCCCATGGTGGTACGGCCCAGCTATGTGCTGGGTGGACGCGCCATGCAAATCGTCCATACGCCAACCGACCTGGAAAAATACTTGCGCGAGGTGATCACCGATACCGAAGGCATGACCGGCGTGGCCGTTACACGTGACGCCCCCATTCTCCTGGATCGTTTCCTGAATGATGCCATTGAAGTGGACGTGGACGCCGTCTGCGACGGACAACAGGTGGTGATTGGCGGCATCATGGAACATATCGAACAAGCCGGAGTCCATTCTGGCGACTCGGCCTGTTCTCTGCCTCCTTTCAGTCTGTCTGCCCCCCTGCAGGACGAGCTGCGCCGGCAAACCGTCGCCATGGCCCAAGAACTGGGAGTTGTAGGGCTCATGAACGTCCAGTTTGCCATTCAAGGGGAAACCGTCTACGTCCTCGAAGTCAACCCCCGCGCTTCGCGCACCATCCCCTACGTGGCCAAAGCCACTGGGCGCCAACTGGCCAAGATCGCCGCACGCTGCATGGCTGGGCAATCCTTGAGTGCCCAGGGCATTGTCGGAGAAATCATCCCACCACATTTTGCCGTGAAGGAAGCGGTCTTTCCTTTCACCAAATTTCCTGGAGTGGATCCTATTTTGGGCCCGGAAATGAAATCCACGGGAGAAGTGATGGGGGTTGGGGCCACCTTTGCCGAAGCGTTTTACAAATCCCAACTGGCTGCCGGGGTCAAACTACCCACCGCAGGCAAGGTTTTCATCAGCGTGCGTAACGCCGACAAGCAACCCATGGTGGAGATTGCCCGCAACCTGGCCGCGCTGGGATTTATTCTGGTGGCCACGCGCGGCACATGCAAAGCCTTGCAAGAAGCCGGTCTTAAAGTGGCACCAGTCAACAAGGTGGCCGAGGGACGTCCACATATCGTAGACATGGTGAAAAACCGTGAAATCACTCTCATCATCAATACCGTGGAAGAGCATTCCCGTGCCGTGCAGGATTCCTGGTCGATCCGCAACGCAGCCCTGCAAGGTCGTGTCACCTACTACACCACGCTAGCC
>DAIDKJ010000035.1 GCA_027450105.1 Ferrovum sp. | reverse complement strand
CGTGCCACGCGGGAGTGGAGCACATCTCCCACAATGGCGACCTTGAGGGTGTGAAACTGCTGTTTGTAATGGCGAATGGTATACATATCCAGCAAGGCTTGAGTGGGATGGGCATGGCGTCCATCGCCGGCATTGATGACGTGTATTCCTGGGCCCACATGGGCTGCGATCAGGTGGGCAGCACCGCTTTCTGCATGGCGCACCACGAACATGTCGGCCTGCATGGCGCATAGATTATCCACGGTGTCGAGCAACGTTTCTCCCTTGCTTTGACTGGAGGCGCTCACATTGAGATTGATGACATCCGCGGATAGGCGTTTGGCAGCAATTTCGAAGGTGGTGCGGGTGCGCGTAGAGGCTTCGAAGAACAAATTGAAAATGGATTTGCCTTGCAGAATCGGAACTTTCTTGATTTCCTGCTGGGCCACTTGTTCAAAAGTTTTGGCGGTATCCAGGATCTGGAACAAAATATGCGGTGGCAGACCTTCGATGGTGAGCAAATGTTTGAGTCGACCGTCGGCAGTGAGTTGGGGGTTCAGGCTCATAGGGGGTGGGACTCCAGATAACTTCTCAAAATCAGTGCCGCAGCCTCGGCATGCTCCTGTTCGGCTCGCTCCTTACGACGAACTCCCTGCTGGCGCAAGGATTGATCTGCTTCCAGCGAAGTGTAGCGTTCATCCACCAAAGCGATTTGCAACCCCGTTCTAGACGCCAGAGTTTGGGCAAAGTTCCGGCATTGACGGGTGGTTTCTTGCTCGCCCCCTTCTTGATCGAGGGCCAACCCCACTACCAGCAGCTCCGGGTCCCATTCCCGCAGCAGCTGTTCAATGGCCTGCCAACGCGCATTACGGGTATTGGCACGAATGGTTTGCAGCGGGCGGCAGGTTCCGGTGATGCGCTGTCCGATGGCGACTCCGATGAATTTCAGACCATAGTCGAAGGACAATACCGTTCCTACCGAATCAGGCATGTCCTGCTTCGTCGGAAAGATAGGTCGGATCGATACCTAAAATTCCCAGGGCCGCGGAAAAACGCGCTTCCACAGGCAGCTTGAATACTACGTCCATGTCTGCCTGGACGGTCAGCCAGCTGTTTTGCTTGAGTTCCTGTTCCAGTTGCCCGGGCTCCCAACCGGCGTAACCGAGAGAAATCAGAATATTGTCGGGCGCATCCCCCTCTGCACCCTGTGCCAAGGCTTCCAGGATGTCCCGGGACGTGGTGAGACCAATCTGTGGATTGACCTGGAGCGTGGAACGCCAATGACCGACGGGAGAGTGCAGGACGAAACCCCGATCCGTTTGCACGGGGCCGCCAAAGTACACGGGTTGATTCAGGGCGGTGGAGGGGGTGGAGGATAGATTGATTTGACTGAACAGATTTTCCAGGGTCATGTTCATGGGGCGATTGATGACCACGCCCATGGCGCCATTCTCGTCATGGCGACAGATATAGGTCAAAGTGCCCGAGAAGTTGGAGTCTGCCAGGGAGGGCATGGCGATCAGGAAGTGATTGGTGAGATTAACGGCGTCCATGGGGGCGATTATCTCATATTCCTGGAGGATTACAGCGGTTGGGGCCCGGAGGATCTTCCGCGCACTTCCCGCCGGGGGGGGGATCCAGTACCATGCCACTATGAGTGAATCATTATCATCTGCGGGTCACTTCGTGCAGACCCATGAGGCTTCGGGAGATTCGGCACTCTTCTGGTTTCGCAGAGACTTGCGCGTGCAGGACAATGTGGGGTTGAGTGCAGCTCTGAATGCGCATGCGCGGGTGTTTTGTGTATTTGTGTTTGATCGGGATATTCTGGATAAACTATCTAGCCCCTTCGACCGTCGGGTAGAGTTCATCTGGCACAGTGTGCAGCAACTGGAGCAGGCTTTGCGCCTTTGCGGTGCGGGGCTCCTGCAAGTGCATGGAGCGGCTCGGGAGCTGATTCCGTTGCTGGCAGCTGCGCTGGGGGTTCGAGCCGTGTACGCCAACCGTGATTATGAGCCCCAAGCCCTCGCTCGGGATGCGGCGGTTGCCAGCGCCTTGAAATCCCAGGGCAAGGAGTTTTTGAGTTATAAAGACCAAGTGGTATTCGAAGGCAACGAAATTCTTACTCGGGCGGGTCGGCCCTACACGGTATTCACACCCTACAGCAAAACTTGGCGCGCAGCAGTGACCTCCGCACATCTGGGGGAGCAGAAATATCCTGCAGAACGTTGGGGCACCCAGGATCAGGTTGACCAGAGATTGCGCGCTGTTATGGGGGTGGTCGTTCCGGTGAAGAGTCTGCGGCAACTGGGGTTTGAAACGACCAATTTGCTGGAGTTGGGCATAAAACCCGGTTTTTTGGGAGCGCAGCACGCTCTTGAGAGGTTTCTGGAGCGCATGGATCGGTACCATGAACAGCGGAATTTCCCCGCACTTCCCGGTGTGTCTTGGCTGTCCGTGCATTTGCGTTTTGGCACGAT
Source organism: Ferrovum sp. (assembly GCA_027450105.1). GTDB lineage: Bacteria > Pseudomonadota > Gammaproteobacteria > Burkholderiales > Ferrovaceae > JAJZHV01. The sequence continues at coordinate 8,202 of DAIDKJ010000035.1, read as the reverse complement.
TTCCATTCGTTCACTGGTGCAACTGGCTCTGGAACGTCATACGACGGGCAGCTTGACTTGGTTGAATGAATTGATCTGGCGCGAATTCTACTTTGCCATACTGTTTCATTTTCCTCATGTGGTGGAACATGCGTTTAGAGCGGAAATGGATGCGCTACCCTTTGACAACGATCCTGCTCTTTTTCAGAGTTGGCAACAGGGTCAGACGGGCTTCCCCATTGTGGATGCTGCCATGCGGCAGTTACGGCACAGCGGATACATGCATAACCGCTTGCGCATGATTGCGGCCTCCTTTCTGGTAAAGGATTTGGGCATTGACTGGCGGTGGGGAGAATTACATTTTGCGCAACAATTGAATGACTATGACCTGTCCGCAAACAACGGGGGGTGGCAATGGTGTGCCTCTACAGGTTGTGATGCCCAGCCCTGGTTTCGTATTTTCAATCCCACAACGCAGTCCCGTCGATTTGACCCAGAGGGGCATTTCATTCGACGCTATCTGCCAGAATTGGGCAAAGTACCTTCCGAAAAGATCCATCAACCCATGTTATTGTCTCCCCATGAACAAGCACAGTATGGCTGTCGTCTGGGCGTCGATTATCCTTTTCCGGTGGTAGACCATGCTCAGGCGCGGCAGCAAACGCTGCAACGGTATGCGTTTGCAGCGCAACCAAATAAAAGGAGCGGGACGTGAGGCTTCTAAATTCTCGGTTGACGATGAACCAACAAATGCACAGGCCAGAGGGTGCTCCGGCAAGGAAATTACCGTATGTATGACGACACATCTAAGGATTCGCATCACCAGGGCAGAAAGGATGGCGCTTCAGGAATGAGGCAGCGCCTCCTGGATGCACCCATTGCGGTCAAATTGCTGCTGGGTGGTGCTCTCACAGCGCTCATCGTGTTGCTGTTGGGGGTATGGTTGCTGAGTAACACCCTGGGACGTACCCTGTATGAATCCAGTCGCAACGATCTCACGCGTGACGTGACTCTGGTCAAAGGGCTGGTGGAGGTGGAGCTGGATGCGCTGCAGGATGAAACCATCCGATTGAACCGTGCCTTGATGACGGCTTTCACTTCTCCGCTGTCTCTGGATTCAGCCGTCACGGGGCGCTTGAAAGCGGGGGCCCTCGTGCTGAACGACCGCACCCAGGAAGTGGATCGCTTCACGCAGCATACGGGTGCCGTGGCTACGCTGTTTGTTCGCCAGGACAACAATTGGTTGCGCATTGCCTCATCCCTCAGGAACGAGAAAGGGGAGCGGGTCACGGGTACGATGCTGGATCGGGCTCATGAAGCGTACCCCTTGCTCTTGGCTGGAAAATCCTATACCGGTTTATCCCACTTGTTTGGCAAAGATTATTTTTCCAGCTACAGCCCGATTCTGAATGAATCTGGTCAGGTCATCGGCGCTAGCTTTGTTGGCCTGGACGTGACTTCGGAACTGGCAGCCCTCAAAACGCGGATCCGCTCCATGAGCATTGGAAAAACAGGTTATTTTTATATCCTGGACGGTTCTGATGGGGTTAGTCGAGGCCAGTTGATCGTGCATCCAGCCAAAGAAGGGGCAAACATTCTGGAGGCTACGGATGCTTTGGGCAGACGATTCATTCAGGACATGATCCAGAGAAAAACCGGAAGCACCATCTATCCGTGGCGCAATCTGGAGAAGGGTGAGCAAACAGCACGCGACAAGATCGTGGTATTTGATGAGATTCCCAATACCCACTGGATCGTGGCGGGCGGGAGCTATCTGGACGAGTTTGATGCCCTGTCGCGGCAGATACGCACGTGGGTGTTGGCTGGCGGTGTGCTGATGCTCTTGCTCATGGGGGGGGTATTGTTCTGGATGGTCCGGCGCATGATTCTCAACCCCCTCTCAGAAACCGTTCTGCCTGTATTTCAGGCGCTCGAATCAGGCCGGCACAATAGCAGCATTCCATTGTCGCGCGGTGATGAAATTGGTCAGGTATTGCAAGGACTGGCGCGCATGCAAGTCCAACTGGGCTCTAATGCCGAGGCAGTAAAACGCCACAGTGATGCCATGACCCAGATCAAGATCGGATTGGACAACGTGACCTCCAACGTGCGGATTGCCAATCAGGAAGGGATCCTCATCTACGTCAACAAGGCGTTACACGCCACCTTTCGCAGGGATCGCGAGGCTTTTGCCAAAAACGATCCCTCTTTCGATCCGGAGAGGATCATTGGCTACGATATTTGCCGACTCTATGAGGATCCCGAAGCCGCACGCGCACGCTTGCAGGCCCTTTCTGTGCCATCTCAACGTCGTATGCAACTGGGTGGGCGATTGTATGACGTGACCAACTCGCCCATTCTCAATCAGCAGGGCGAACGTTTGGGGTCGGTTGGTGAATGGGTGGATGTGACGGACCAGGTGGCTGCCGAGAATGAGCTGGCGCAGGTGATTCGTCATGCGGCCGCGGGGGATTTTACACAACGTCTGGATATGCAGGGTCGTGGGGCATTTTTTGAGAACATGGGTGCGGGGATCAACCAATTGATGGATACCAGTGCCAGCGGACTTCGGGAAGTGGCGAATGTACTCAATGCGCTGGCTGCAGGCGATTTGACCCAGGAGGTTAGGGGAGAGTACCAAGGCACCTTCGGGCAACTGAAGGTGGATACCAATGCAACGGTGGCGCGTTTGCAGACGGTGGTCGGCAGGATTCAGGAAGCAACTCAAGCCATCAACGTGGCCATACAGGAGATCGTGGCGGGGAATCAGGATTTGTCCAATCGCACTGAACAACAGGCCAGCAAACTGGAAGAGGCCTCCAGTTCCATGGAACAGCTCAATGCGACGGTCAAGCAAAACGCTATCAGTGCGCGTCAAGCCAACGACCTGACTCATGCATCCCATCAAGGGATTATCAAAGGGGGTAGTGTGGTGCATCAGGTTGTTCAAACCATGGGCGATATTCAGGTCAGCTCGCGCCGCATCGAAGACATCATTGGAGTCATCGATAGCATTGCGTTTCAAACAAATATTCTGGCCTTGAATGCCGCTGTGGAAGCAGCCAGAGCGGGTGAGCAAGGGCGAGGATTTGCCGTGGTGGCCAGTGAGGTGCGTAACCTGGCGCAACGCAGTGCAACGGCAGCCAGAGAAATCAAGGGTTTGATCGTAGAGTCAGTGGGGAAGGTGGCCCATGGTGCCACGTTGGTTTCGGAAGCGGGTTTGACCATGGAGGGCGTGGTGTCGTCTTTCCAGAAGGTGGCGACACTCATCAACCAGATCAGCCAGGCCAGTGTGGAGCAAGCGGCGGGTATCGAACAGGTGACCGACGTGGTGGCGCAAATGGATGATGTCACCCAACAGAATGCCGCCATGGTGGAGCAGGCGACCTCGGCGGCAGAAAGCCTGGAAGAACAGGCACAGGGATTGGTGCAGATGGTGTCTCGATTCAAATTGAAGTCTGGGATGCCTGAGGAGGATCGTCTGGAAGCCGCGCGACCATCCGCGGGAAAAAGGAGCCTATCGTCTCCCCGGGTTCCTGCCCTCTCGGGATTAACCATCAAGGGGTCGAGGTAAGGTCGCCATGAAAATCGCCAGCTGGAATGTCAATTCCATCAAGGTTAGATTGCCCCATGTACTGGACTGGTTACAGGCACAGCAACCCGATGTGTTGTGTCTGCAGGAACTCAAGTGCGAAACCTCTGCTTTCCCTTGGGAGGCTGTAGAAAGGGCTGGTTATCATGCTTGCGTGTCTGGCCAGAAAGCCTATAACGGTGTCGCATTGATCAGCAAATATCCGGGGCTTGATCCCGTGGTGGGTTTGTCGGATTTTGTTGACAGCCAACAGCGCGCCATTGCCGCAACCTTTGGCGCGGTGCGCGTATTATCGGTTTATTGCCCGAACGGGGAGTCCCTCACCTCCGACAAATATACCTATAAGTTGCGCTGGTTTGAAGCGTTGTGGCAGGAGTTGCAGCGCATCCAGAAGGACTCCCAGCGAATCGTGGTGGCGGGAGACTTTAATATCGCGCCCGAGGATCGCGATGTTTACGATCCACAAGCTTGGCGAGGCGAGGTGCTCTGCAGTGAGCCAGAACGCGCGACCTTTCGTCGGTTGCTCGATCTGGGTTTCAAGGACAGTTTTCGTTTGTTTGAGCAAGCTCCACAGCGTTATAGTTGGTGGCACTATCGGGCCAACGCTTTTAAACGCAATATGGGATTACGCATCGATCATCTGCTGCTAAGCTCGGCGTTGGCGCCAGCTTGTCGTACCAGCGAGATTGATATTCAGCCGCGTGCGTTGGAGCGCCCATCGGATCACGCACCTGTTTGGCTGGATTTGGTAGGACTGGAAAACCCTGGGCTTGATTCGGTCCCCGGCCCGGCTTCCAGCCCCAACTCTTGAATCTTCCGCGTTAGTGTGTTGCGTCCCCAGCCCAGCAATTGGGCTGCTTCCATGCGGCGGCCGCCTGTATGGGTGAGCGTTTGAGTGATCAAGGCGCGTTCGAATTCACCTAATAGGGGCTCCAGAATTCCTTGCGATCCCTGATGCAACAAACGAGAAACTTCTTGTTCCAATAGAGCGCGCCAGTGACGCGTGGAGTCGTGGTCGACGCTCGCAGTGTTTTTTAATTCGGGCGGCAGGTCGGCAATGTCCACATGAACACCGGGGGCCATGACGGTCAGCCAATGACAGAGGTTTTCCAGCTGCCGGACGTTGCCCCGCCATTCCAGGGATTCTAGAAAACGCTGCGTTTCCTCGGACAGACGCTTGGTTTCCACTTGCAGCTCGCGTGCACTTTTTTGCAGGAAGTGACGCGCTAATAGCGCAATATCCTGGCGTCGTTCGCGAAGCGCAGGCAAGCGCACGCGAATGACATTCAAACGATGAAACAGGTCTTCACGGAATAGTCCGTCGTGGACTCGTAATTCCAGATCCTGATGGGTTGCTGCAATGATGCGCACGCGGGATTGCACAGGAGCATGCCCCCCGACCCGATAAAACTGACCATCGGAAAGTACTCGTAACAAGCGGGTTTGCAAATCGGCGGGCATGTCGCCAATCTCGTCAAGAAACAGAGTGCCTTCTTCCGCTTGTTCAAAGCGGCCACGGCGCAAGGTGTTGGCGCCGGTGAATGCACCACGTTCATGGCCAAATAATTCTGACTCCAGTAATTCCTTGGGGATTGCGGCAGTATTGATGGCAATGAAGGGTTTTCCGGCACGCTGGCTATGGCGATGCAAAGCGCGAGCGACTAATTCCTTTCCGGTACCGGATTCACCGTTGATCAAGACAGTAGCGTTCGACTGGGACAAACGGCCAATGGCTCGAAAGACTTCCTGCATGGCTGGTGCTTGTCCCAGGATTTCTGGCGCGGCAATGCTCTCTTCTGGTGCGTCATCCTGTCGTTGGCGCTCTGCCATGGCGCGGCGAATCAATTCCAAGGCATGGTCCACATCGAAAGGTTTGGGAAGATATTCGTAGGCGCCTCCCTGAAAAGCCGACACGGCACTTTCCAGATCGGAATAAGCCGTCATGATGATGACGGGTAATTCAGGGTCTCGCGTTTTGAGTGCCTCCAGTAGCTCTAGTCCGTTTTCGCCGGGCATCCGAATATCGCTGACCACCACCAGTGGTTGCTCTTTGTCTAGCAGTGCCAAGGCCTCATGGGCTGAGGACAGAACCCGGAAAGGCAGGTTTTCTCGTGATAAGGCCTTTTCGAAGACCCAGCGAATGGAGCGATCGTCGTCAACGATCCAGATGGGTTTCATGATGATCTCGTCCTCGATTAGGAATATTCGGTTTCTGGCAAGGGAAGGATCAGGCTGAAACAGGTTTCCCCGGGCTTGCTCTCAAATTCCACCAGGCCATGATGTTGGCTAATCAAGTTTTGTGCCAACATGAGCCCCAGACCACTTCCACCTTCACGACCCGAAACCAGCGGCTGAAAAATGCGATTTTGAATGGCCAGAGGAATACCGGGGCCATTGTCCAGAATTCGAATCAACAGTCCTAGTCGAAAGCGCCGGCGGGCCAGAGTCAATTGGCGCAGGGAACGACTTTGTAAGTGAATGCTGCCTTGACCATGCAGGGCCTGGGCAGCATTGCGCACAATATTGAGGACTGCTTGAATGAGTTGCTCCCGATCGCCAGAAATCTCTGGCAGGCTGGTGTCGTAGTCGCGGTGAATTTGGATGCCTTCCGGATATTCTGCCAGAATGACACTGCGAACCCGCTCCAGAACCTCATGAATATTCAGCGCGATCCGCTTTTGCGTTCGATTGGGGCTGAGCATGCGATCCATCAACAACTGCAAGCGATCCGCCTCGTCCCGAATCACTTGGGTGTACTCTTTCAAGGCTGGACGATCCAGTTCTCGTTCCAACAGTTGGGCTGCTCCGCGAATTCCTCCTAGAGGGTTGCGAATCTCATGGGCCAAATTACGTACCAACTCCCGATTATATTTTTGATCTTCAATGATTTTTTCTTCCCTGGCAATCCGGACGCGCTGACTGATGGGGCGTAATTCCAGTAGAACGCCAAGGTCTCCCTGCATGGGTGTACCGGTACAGCTAAGCACTTGCGGTGGGGCACCTTTACGCGACAGGTGGAGCTCGTGCTCGATGAATCCCATGTTCTGATGCAAGGCACTATGAATCATTTCCTGCAGGAATGCATCTTGTCCCAAAGCCTTGCAGATTCCCTGTCCCAATAGTTTTTTGGAGCTGGTCTCCAGCAGGTTTTCTGCCGCAGTGTTGCTAAAGCGGATATTCAGGTTGGCGTCCAGCACCAGTACGGCGGTGGCTAAATAGTCGAGCCCAGAAAAATTATTGGGGTCTGGAGAAAGTGCTTGAGATGATCTGATCATGGGCGCTTGGGCATTGTCATCAAAAAAGGCCCGCTTCCATCCGGGAGCGGGCCTTTGGGTTTTTCAGAAGCCAGGGTAACGCTTCTGGAGGAAACGACTACAGACTGTAGTACATCTGAAACTCCACAGGATGTGTGGTCATTCGGAACAAAGTGACCTCTTCCATTTTCAGGGCGATATACGCATCGATCATCTCGTTAGAGAAAACGCCACCGCGAGTCAAGAACTCACGATCCTTATCCAGGGCTGCCAAGGCTTCGTCCAGTGAGGCGGCTGGTGCTGGAATTTTGGCGTCTTCTTCAGGAGATAGATGGTACAGATCCTTGTCGGCGGCTTCACCAGGATGAATTTTGTTTTGAATGCCATCCAGGCCGGCCATCAACATGGCCGAAAAGGCCAAGTAGGGGTTGGCCATGGGGTCGGGAAAACGCACCTCGATACGGCGGGCTTTATCGCTTTGTACGAAAGGAACCCGAATGGCTGCAGAGCGATTGCGAGCAGAATAGGCTAGTTTGACAGGAGCTTCAAAACCGGGAACGAGGCGTTTGTAGGAATTGGTGCTGGGGTTGGTAATGGCATTGAGCGCCTTGGCATGCTTGATGATGCCCCCGATATAATACAGCGCCAAGTCAGAAAGCCCCGCATAACCATTGCCAGCAAACAGATTTTTGCCATCTTTCCAAATGGATTGATGCACGTGCATGCCGGAACCGTTATCGCCCACAACGGGTTTAGGCATGAAAGTGGCCGTTTTTCCATAAGAGTGGGCCACGTTATGCACGACATACTTCAGAATTTGGGTCCAGTCAGCGCGTTGTACCAGGGGGGCAAACTTGGTGCCGATTTCACATTGCCCAGCTGCGGCCACTTCGTGGTGATGCACTTCTACCGGGACACCCATGTCTTCCAGGGCTAGGCACATGGCTGAGCGAATATCCTGCAGGGAATCAACCGGCGGAACGGGAAAGTACCCACCTTTGACGCCTGGGCGATGACCCATGTTGCCTCCATCATAGTCCCGGTTGGAGGACCAAGGGGCTTCTTCGGCATTGATTCGGACAGCACTACCAGACATATCCACGTTCCAGGTGATGGAATCGAAGATGAAGAATTCGGGCTCTGGGCCAAAGTAAGCAGTGTCCCCCAAACCGCTGGACTTGAGATACGACTCTGCACGACCAGCCAGAGAGCGTGGGTCACGATCATAGCCTTTGCCATCGGAGGGTTCAATCACATCGCAGGTCAATAGCAAGGTGGTTTCATCCATGAACGGGTCCAGATTGGCAGTGGAAGCATCAGGCATCAACAGCATGTCTGAGGCCTGTATGCCCTTCCAGCCAGCAATGGATGAACCAT
>DAIDKJ010000034.1 GCA_027450105.1 Ferrovum sp. | reverse complement strand
CCAAAGCACTGGGGACGGGCATGCGGGCTCCGCTGCGCTGGAGTTGGGTGGGGACCATGCATGACTCCTTGGGAGCTCCCCGGCTACTGTTGCATCCCGAGTTGGACGCCTGGCTTCAACTGCGTGGTGTGAGCAAAACCCATGTTTCCATCGCGGATGAGGAGCAACAGGCCATGGCTTTCGTGATCGTGGAGGGCGCATGATTGGTCCCGTCATGCTGGACTTGGCCGGATTGATGCCAGACTCTGGTGACTGGGATCGGATCCTGCATCCCTTGGTGGGTGGAGTAATCCTGTTTTCCAGAAATTACGCCTCACCACAGCAATTGACCACGCTGACCGCCGCATTGCATGCACGCAAGCCCGAACTGCTCATTGCCGTCGATCATGAGGGCGGTCGGGTGCAACGGTTTCAGGAAGGATTTACCCGTCTTCCGGCCATGGGCGACCTGGGACGCTGCTATGACCGCCATCCCGAGGATGCGTTGCACTGGGCCCGTGCCGTGGGTCAAGTGTTGGCGTGGGAATTATTACAACGGGGTGTGGATTTCTCCTTTACCCCGGTACTGGATGTGGATCATGGACAGTGTGCCGTAATTGGTACGCGTGCTTTTCACCGGGATCCGAGCGTGGTGGCACAGTTGGCCGCTGCACTCTGTGAGGGGTTGCGTGATTCCGGGATGATTGCTGTGGGCAAACATTTTCCGGGGCATGGCGGCGTGCAAGCAGATTCTCACCTGGACTTGCCCGTGGACGAACGTTCCTGGGAGGACTTGCAGCCCGATCTGCGGCCCTTTGAACAGTTGATTGCCCAAGGGCTGGAAGCCATCATGCCGGCTCATATCCTATACTCCCGCGTGGATTCACAGCCTGCGGGTTACTCCTCCTTCTGGCTGGGGCAGGTCTTACGCCACGACCTGCAGTTTGACGGGGTGATTTTCAGCGATGATCTCTCCATGCAAGGCGCGCTGGGTAAAGGCTCGCCCGGGCAGCGGGCGCAGGCCGCCTTGGCTGCCGGCTGCGATATGGTGCTGCTGTGTAACGATGCATCCGCGGCAGATCAGTTACTACAGGAACTGGAACAAGGCCCGCTCGATTTTTCTGCTGCACAGCAGCGTTTGCAACGTTTACGTCCGCGCCAGCCTTGGGCCTCTTACCCTGGGGCGGCTTATGAATGGTTGCAGGCGCACGGCGCGGATGGGTAAATGAGTCTGGGACACCATCATTTTGGCTTCGGGCATCATTCTCACCAGAGTGAAGGTCCAGGGGCAACCCGCGAGCCCCTGAGTAGCGAGGCCATGGCTGACCGCAAAAACCATGCCCCAACCGGGCACGCCCATGTGCATCATGACCCGGCCGGACATCAGCACCATGGCGCCCGTCCGCGAACCCTGCGCGCCATGCTGGGCGCCCTGTCCTTGACGTTGCTTTTCGCTGCTCTGGAGGCGGGAACCGGTTGGTGGTCGGGTTCTCTGGCCCTGCTATCCGATTCGGGGCATATGCTCTCCGATGCCTTGTCCCTGGGGGTGGGGACCTTTGCCGTGTGGATTGGCAAGCGCCCCCCCTCGCAGCGGCATAGCTATGGACTGCAGCGCGCAGAGGTGATTGCGGCACTGCTCAACGGTCTGCTGTTATTGGTGGTGATTGGTGCCATTGTGTACGAAGCGCTCGAGCGCATTCAAACGCCTACCGTGGTCAATGGCCTGCCAGTCATGGTGGTGGCGTTTCTGGGAATGTTATTGAATGCGGCCAACGGCTGGATTCTTTCCCATATGGATCATGGATTGAATGCCCGGGCTGCAATGATCCACGTCATGGGGGACTTTCTGGGCTCTGTGGCGGCACTTCTGGCAGGCGCCATTGTCTGGTGGACTGGCTGGATGCCCGTGGATCCCATTCTGTCCCTGGTGGTAGCCGGATTGATGCTGTATTCCACGGCACAAATATTGGCCGAGTCGATTCATGTGCTCATGGAGGGGGTTCCAAAAACGGTTTCTCTCAGTCAGGTGGGAGAAAAACTCCAGGCCATCGAGGGCGTCTGTTCCGTGCATGACCTGCATATCTGGACTCTCACCTCCGGGATGCTGGCGCTGTCGGCTCATCTGGAGTTGAGCCACCTGGAGCATTGGCCCCAGGTGCTGGAACGCACTCTGCAGATGCTGGAACGGGAGCACGGCATCACCCATGTAACCTTGCAACCCGAAGTCAGCGCTTCCGCAGTGCAGGCAACACGCGCCACTTCCGGAAGGTTTCTGCAGGCCCATGAACACCACTCTTCATGAGGGTTCCTGCGGCCGGGCGGATGTGTGCTCCTGCCGTCGCTGTGCGCGTTTGGCGGCGCATCTTGTGGCCATCAAAGCGCAGTACCCTGACTATCATGCGGCACCGGTCCCCAGTTTTGGTGATCCCGCGGCCCGCTTGCTGATCGTGGGATTGGCGCCTGGCCTGCAGGGGGCCAACCGAACCGGACGCCCCTTCACAGGCGATCACGCGGGGATCCTGCTTTATCAAACCTTGTTCGATCTGGGCTTCTCCAATCAACCCACCGGTCTGGACCCCGCTGATGGACTCCGTTTGAAGAATTGCCGGATCACCAATGCCGTGCGCTGTCTTCCCCCTGGCAACAAGCCCTTGCCGCAAGAAGTCCGGGCGTGCAACGGCTATCTGCAACAAGAGCTCGAAGCCCAGCCCCAACCACGCGTTTTCCTGGCCTTGGGGCGGATTGCGCACCAGGCCTTGCTGCAGGCCTTGTCCCTGCGTGCGGGCAAGTATCCCTTTAGCCACGGGGCCTGCCATGAACTTCCCGATGGCCGGTGGTTGCTTGCCAGTTATCACTGTAGTCGGTACAACACCCAAACTCGGCGCCTGACGCCGGCCATGTTTCAGGCGGTCATGGTCCGGGCGCGGCAGTTGCTGGATTGAAAGACAACGGTAGCCTGGCTGGCAGGACCGCTGGAGGAGGGGGGTGAGGTGTGCTGGTCAATCTTGGAGCGTGGCTTGCGCCCCCCCCAGGATAGACCAATAACTTTGGCGGGATTGCTTACGCGCTTTACTGGCGTAAAGCGCCTGATCCGCTAGCCGGATCAATGCATCGGGCGTGCGCTGCATCGGGTCGGAAGCGGGGTGTAAACTGACTCCTGCGCTCAGATCCGTTTGCAACTTCTGTTGCTCGTCCACCGCGATGGGGGTTAGTACCAGTTCGCGAATTTTGATCAGAACATGTTTGATTTCTTCCAGACTGTTGCAGTCTTCCAGCAGCAGGATGAATTCATCCCCACCCATGCGGGAAACAAAGTCGGTGGCGCGCATGCCGGATTTGATGCGCTGTGCCACCTGGACCAGAACCAGGTCTCCTGCGGCGTGCCCCCAGGTATCATTGATCAATTTGAAGCCATCCAGGTCGATGACCACCACGGCCAGCAATTTTTGAGCGCGGTCAGCGCGGGCCATGGCTTTGGTGATTTCCAGTTCCAGCGCGCGCCGGTTTGGCAGTCCGGTCAAACTATCGTACAGCGCCTGATATTCCAGTTCTTGGGCCAGATGATGTCGTTCCGTCACGTCGACCGAGGTCCAGACGATGATGGGGTGAGCTTCGTCCTGTCCCTCAACCAGGCGCCCGGAAAGATCGAGGTAGATCATTTGACCATCGCGGCGGCGTATGGCCAGATCGCGCAGTGCTCCTTCTCTTCGGTGCAGGATCTTCTGGGCCAGATCAGCCATGCGTTGATCCTCTGAGGCGTTGGGATAGATTTCGGCCGTAATATGACCGATAATCTCTTCCGGGCTCGTATAACCCATGATATTCAGGAATCCCTGGTTGACTTCCACGAAGATGCGCTCGGGATACTGTACCAGATCGATGCCTACCACCGTGTTATCCAGCAAGGTGGTGCGCTGACGAATCAGCATGCGGATGAGGTGCTCTTGTTCGTGACGTTCGGTGACGTCCACATGGGTCCAGACGATGCGTAACACGCCATCCCCCTGATCCAGGCGGCGTCCCGACAAGTCCACGTAAATGACACGGGCGTCATCCAGGCGCCGATACGGGACATCGCGCATGAAGCCGGAGCCGCTACCGATAACCGTCATGGCTAATTCGGTGACCCGATAAAAGGCCTCTTCATCACTGTAAAAGTCTCTGGGGCTGCGTCCCAGCATTTCCTGGGCCGATGCGGCACCGTAAATTTCGAGCATGCGTTGGTTGACTCGCTCGATGACACGTTCCGGATAACGCATGACGTTGATGCCGGCAGCCAGATTGTCCAGCAGGGCCTCACTCAGTTGCAGGGCCTTGCGTTCCTCTGAAGCCAGGTCCAGGCGATCAAGTCCAAAGCCGATGTCAAGCGCCAAGTCGGTGAGAATGGAGCGTAAATCATGATCAAAATCATGATCTTTACGTTGGTAGACAGTCAATACCGCCCAGAGGGTCCCGTTTCTGTGAATGGGGAGTACGGCCATTTGACCGAGTTCAAATTCCTCGATCAGGGAGGCGTTGGGTGCCAGTGTCGGATCATCCGTTTGTGGATAGTTGAAAAAAGGAGTTTGTTCGCGCCAGCAGAGCCCCACTGGTCCTTGTCCTTCAGGGCGCAGTACATCCACGGATACCCGCAGGCTTTCGAGAAGCGCGGTGGATCCTGCCGCAGCCAGATATTCAATCCATTGATTATTATCTGGTTTTCCAATCCAGGCCAGGCATAAGGGGGTATGTCCAATGGCCAGATTGCAGACATTGCGCAGCAGAGAGATTTCATCCTGGGCCAGATTGATCGTTTCATTGGCACGGGACAACAGGATATAGAAGCCTGTCAGTTGCTGTAACCGACGGGTTTCACTCAGACCACTGTTATCTGGCGGGCTCGGTGCGACCATGGTCCGGAAGTAGAGCATATCCTGTGGGCATCTGTCCATCATTCCATGCAACGGGCTGGCTTGGGGATTGTCTGGTGATACTTTCCTGAGAGACAATCCTGGGATCATGGAGTCTTCTTTCGATTTTTCTTCGTTTATCAAGACATTGCCCGCTCAGCCCGGAGTGTATCGCATGCTGGATGGGCAGGAGGACGTCATCTACGTGGGGAAGGCCCGTGACTTGAAACGGCGTGTTTCTTCCTATTTCCAAAAACAGCATGACAACCCGCGTACGCGCTTGATGGTGTCACAGGTGGCGCGCATCGAGGTGACCCTGACCGCATCCGAGGCCGAAGCCCTGTTGCTGGAGAGCAATCTGATCAAAGAGTTGCAACCGCGCTTCAATGTTCTGTTCAAGGATGACAAGAGCTACCCGTACATTTTGCTCACTGCCCACCCCTTTCCCCAGATTCGCTTGTACCGGGGTGTGCTGGATGCACGACATCGGTATTTTGGACCCTACCCCAATGCCTGGGCGGCACGGGAAGTGATTGGGCATCTGCAAAAACTGTTTCAGTTGCGAACCTGTGCCGATACCGTGTTCAAAAACCGCTCCCGGGCCTGTCTATTACATCAAATTGGGCGCTGTAAGGCCCCCTGTGTGAATTTGGTGAGCGCGTCGGAATACGCACAGGATGTGCAGCAAGCCATGGCTTTTTTGCAGGGTCGGGAGAGCGAAATCCTGGATACGCTGCGCGCCTCCATGCAACAAGCAGCACAGGAACAGGCCTTTGAACGGGCAGCGCAAATTCGGGATCGAATCGCCTTGATGCAGCAGGTGCTATCCCATCAATCCGTTTCCTCCACCCGGGAATCCGACGTGGATATCATCGCCACCCATGTTGGCGCCCAGCGGGTGGCGCTGAATCTGGTGATGATTCGTGCGGGACGACACTTGGGTGACAAAAGTTTTTTTCCACAGAATGCACAAGCGGTGGACGAATCCACTGTGATCGAGGCGTTCATGACTCAACACTATAGCGACTATGAGGTGCCTGGGGTGATCGTGGCAACAGCCCTACAAGATCCGGAAGGGTTGGCACAGTTGTTGTCACAGCGCCACGGGCGTCCGGTTCACATCATTACCCATCCGCAGGGAGAAAAACGCGCCTGGTATCAAGGGGCATGGCAAAACGCCCGCTTTGCAGTAGAACAACGTCAGGCCCAGCAAGCGGTTCAGGGGCTGCGTCTGGATTCCCTGCAACAGAGCCTCGAGCTTGCCACGCTTCCCGCCCGAATCGAGTGTTTCGATATCAGTCATCTACAAGGTGAGGCCACGGTGGCTTCCTGTGTGGTGTTTGAAGAGGGAAAACCCTTCAAAACCGATTATCGGCGCTATAACATCGAAGGGATCACGCCGGGAGATGACTATGCCGCCATGCGCCAGGTTCTGTTGCGCCGCTATCAGCCTTTGGTGCACGGGGAAGGCAAACGTCCTGACCTGATTTTGATCGATGGCGGGCGGGGACAACTGAACGCCGCCTGGATGGTTTTGCAGGATCTGGGTTTGAATGATCTGACCCTGGTGGGTGTGGCCAAGGGGGAAGGGCGCAAACCAGGCCTGGAAACCCTGGTGTTTCCCCAAAACCAGCGTTCTTTGTCCTTGCCCGGAGATGATCCGGGATTGCATTTGATCCAGGCCGTTCGGGACGAAGCCCATCGCTTTGCCATTACCGGGCATCGCGCCCGTCGGGGCAAGAGCCGGCTCCAGTCCACCTTGCAGGAAATCGAAGGCATTGGGGCCAAACGCCGGCAGAAGTTACTACTGCAATTTGGGGGTCTTAAAGGGGTGCAAAACGCCAGCGTGGAGGATATTGCCGCAATTCCCGGAATCGGCTTGGTCCTGGCGCAAAAAATCTGGCACCAACTGCATTGAGCGTTTTAGAATGTTCGCATGCAACTCAATATCCCAACTCTCCTGACGCTCTTTCGTCTTGCCTTGATTCCCATGTTTGTGGGCGTGATGTATTTTCCGGATCATTGGCTTGCCGGACCTACAGCAGGCTTGACGGCAGCAGGAATTTTTGTGGGGGCCGCCATCACGGATGCTTTCGATGGCTATCTGGCCCGCAAATGGAATCAGACCACGGCCTTTGGCGCCTTTCTCGACCCGGTGGTGGATAAACTCATGGTGATGGCCGCCTTGATCGTTCTGGTGGATTTGCAACGTGCTCCTTCGGTACTGGCCTTGGTCATCATTGGGCGCGAAATTGCCATTTCGGCTTTGCGCGAGTGGATGGCCCAGTTGGGGCAAAGTGCTAGCGTGGCAGTGTCGACGCTGGGTAAAATAAAAACCACCGCGCAAATGATCGCACTGCCTTTCTTGCTCTATGACAAGCGCTTGTTTGGCTTCATTCCCTGTCACGGAATCGGTCTGACGGCCTTGTGGGTTGCCGCAGCCCTAACCTTGGTTTCCATGACCTACTATTTGCGAGTGGCTCTCAAGGCCAGGGTCCTCTAGCGGAGAACGGGACGGGGCCAAGGCCTTGAATCTGTAGCTAGGTGGTGCTGTGGTGTCTTCCTTCGCTGGACTCGGGTTTGGTTTTCTGGTCATCCGTTAGGAGGGTCACGGGAATTTTCGATTTGACGAAATCCCCATGCTACAGATAGAATGCCGGTCTTCATGCGGGAGTAGCTCAGTTGGTAGAGCGCAACCTTGCCAAGGTTGAGGTCGCGAGTTCGAGACTCGTCTCCCGCTCCATGATCTCCAAACACCGTGTGCTGGTCCTTCACGCGATCTCATGCCATGACCCGGATCGGTCCGGTCTGGGCGGTTGACGGGCTTGCTCTCGGGGGCTCTGTATTAGCGGCGCGATAGCAAAGCGGTTATGCACTGGATTGCAAATCCAAGTAGGTCGGTTCGACTCCGGCTCGCGCCTCCATTCTGGTTTACCTCGGTGTGCAGGGTTTCCCTAGGGCTTGACTGGGCAGTATTGCTACGGGGTTGCCGTGGGTTGCGCGAAGGAAAATTGGCGGGTTTCTCCGTGCTGCATCACAAAAAAACGATCCTGCGCCACACCTTGTTGACGTAAGGCCTGCGCCAGATCTTTGGGCGGTTGATCCAGCGCTTCGTCACTCAAACGGAAAGTCCCCCAATGGATACCAACAGCCTGACTGGCCCCGACCTCCTGCATGACGCGAACCGCCTGCGCGGGGTCGATGTGGTGATTTTGCATGAACCAGCGTGGCTCATAAGAGCCAATGGCAATGGCGGCCAGATCGAAATGACCATAGCGACGTCCAATGTCTTGTGTGTCACGGGAATAACCCAGATCGCCAGAAAACCAGAAGCGAAAGGAGGGGTGGATCACGGCCCAGCTACCCCACAGGGATTGGTTGCGATCCCATAGAGTACGAGCCGACCAGTGCTGAACCGATTCGAAATGCAAGGCAACGGTTCCGTGTTGTGCTTGCAGTAGTTGCAGGTCGCCCCAATTCATGGCGCGGACGTTGCGCCCGGGGCCATACAGCACAGTACCGGGAATGTTATCCAGAAACCACTGCTCGTTGCCCAGCGGGACCAAAAACAGCGGGGGACCACCCGCTTGCTGCGCCAATTGCTGTAGGCTCTTCAAGTCCATATGGTCATAGTGATTATGGGAGATGAGCACCACATGCACATGGGGTAATTGCGCGATGGTCAAACCCGGAGGCTGATGGCGGCGTGGGCCGAAGGGTGGGAACGGGCTGGCATAGTCGGAAAAAATGGGATCCGTCAGGATATTCAAACCATCCAGTTGCAGGAGTAACGAGGAATGGCCGATCCAGGTGAGTTGGACCCCTTGTGTCGGTTTTTGAATCAGATCCAGACGCGGGGTGCGGGTGGCAAGTGCGTTGGGAGAAATGGAAGCAGCCGGGCTCCAGAGAGACTGCCATTGCCATTTCAAAAAACTTCCCTTGGGATGTTCGGGTACCGGATAACGGTTCTGGTAACCATCGGGTCCCCATTGCGCAGGAGTAGCACTGATGGGCTCCGCCTGACTGGTGAGGGCTGCGCTCACGAGCAGGAGCAGCCAAGCCATTCGCTGCAGCATGCGTGCAAACTGCCTGGCAAGGGGCGGAGTCGAGCATGAGCGGCTTTGGGAAGATCGTGGGTGAGCAGAAAAGAAATGTTTTGGTTTCATCGGGGTTGTCGGGAGATGTTGCGACCTTGGGCAGGTCATGATCAGCGCGTATTCTACGCGAGATTTCAGTTGATCTGTCCCCTGGGGGAGAAAAGCCCAAGGAATCTTGAGCAGCGCACATTTTACGCGGGTTTTCGCGGCGCGTTTCGCTCGGCGGGTGTGCTAGGGTGTGGGACAATACGCTGCGA
Source organism: Ferrovum sp. (assembly GCA_027450105.1). GTDB lineage: Bacteria > Pseudomonadota > Gammaproteobacteria > Burkholderiales > Ferrovaceae > JAJZHV01. The sequence goes on along the minus strand of DAIDKJ010000034.1, from coordinate 1,536 downwards.
CGCTCTACAGCGCCTTTGGTATGATCCTGTCTGAGAAAATGAGGAACTGACTTGGTAAAAGATCGTTACGTGGAATCCAGCATTCGGGTTCTCAAGGGCCTCGAGCCTGTCAAGGAACGCCCCGGGATGTACACCCGAACCCAGGATCCTACCCATATCATCCAGGAAGTAATCGATAACGCTGCCGATGAAGCCTTGGCCGGTTTCGCTAAACTGATTAGCGTACGCTGTCATGAGGATGGTTCTGTGACGGTGGAAGATGATGGGCGCGGGATTCCGGTAGGAGCACATCCTGAAGAACAGGAACCCGTCGTGCAACTGGTTTTTACCCGACTGCACGCGGGCGGCAAATTCGACAAGCAAAGTGGATTGGGTGCCTATGCGTTTTCTGGCGGTTTGCATGGCGTGGGGGTTTCTGTCACCAATGCCTTGAGCACGCGTCTGGAAGTTACCGTGAAACGCGACGGTAAAATTCATGCCATTGTTTTTTCTGGCGGAGACGTCATCGAGCCCCTGCGGGTAACGGGTAAATGCGCCCTCAAGGAGACGGGAACCCGGGTGCGCGTCTGGCCGGATCCGCGCTATTTTGATGCGCCTCAGATCTCTTTGGGCGAACTGGAGCGCTCGTTGCGCGCCAAGGCTGTTTTGCTTCCCGGGGTGAATGTGTTGCTTCATCTGGAACGGGACAAGGCGCAACCGCAACGAACCTGGCATTATCCCGAGGGCCTCAAGGGTTATCTGGAAGAATTGACCACCTCCCAGGAACTCGTGGTGCCCATCTTTGCGGGCGAACGATACGTGCAGGCACGTTCTGAAAACGACAGCTTTGCTGAAGGAGAGGGGGCCGCTTGGGCCTTCTCCTGGGCGGAAGGTAGCGCAAGCCAAGGAGAGTCTTACGTCAATCTGATTCCCACTGCGGCGGGGGGTACCCACGAGGCGGGACTGCGCACCGGGGTTTTCGAGGCAGTGAAGTCTTTTATCGAGCATCACGGGCTGTTGCCCCGAGGGGTGCGTTTGCAAATGGAAGATGTATCCAGCCGCTTGCAGTATGTACTCGCAGTGCGCTTGCTGGATCCCCAGTTTCAGGGACAAACCAAGGAAAAACTCACCAGTCGGGATGCGCTCAAATTGGTTGCCCATATGGTTCGTACCCCCTTGGAGCTGTGGCTTAATGGTCAGGTGGAATGGGGCAAAAAAATTGCCGAGGTGGTGATCCGCCAAGCCCTGTCGCGCATGAAGTCAGCACAGAAGGTGGAAAAGCGCAAAGGCAGCGGAGTGGCGGTTTTGCCGGGAAAATTGACCGACTGTGAGTCCGAGGACGTGACTGAACGGGAACTGTTTCTGGTGGAAGGTGATTCTGCCGGCGGCTCGGCCAAACTGGCGCGCAACAAACAGGTTCAGGCCATCTTGCCCTTGCGCGGCAAGGTGCTCAACACCTGGGAGGTGGATGTCGATCGCCTGTTTGGCAATCGAGAAGTGCATGACATTTCGGTGGCCATCGGCGTTGATCCGCACGGTCCGAAGGATCCTGCCAAT
>DAIDKJ010000033.1 GCA_027450105.1 Ferrovum sp. | reverse complement strand
ATTATTCGCGGCAGATCGAGGGCAAAATCGGCGTGGGAGCGCGTATGGAAAGGGGCGAACGAGGGCTTGCCGTCAGCCGTTTCCGCACCGCCATGGACTGGCTTCTGGCGGACGCCCGCCGTGGCGTCGAGATTCAGCGCTACAAGGGTCTCGGTGAAATGAATCCGGAACAGCTCTGGGAAACCACCATGAACCCTGAAACGCGTCGGGTTTTACCCCTACAACCTGCTACGGAACGTGCAACGGTGCATGCGGTATTTTCCCGCCTGATGGGCAAAAACGAAGCTGCAGCCCGGCGCGAATGGATGGAGCTTCATGGCGCGGAAGTGGACGTGGATATCTGAAATCTGTTTTCTGCCAAATTCGTGACGAAGAGTGCCCTCCTAAACCTTTGCGGATTCTGGCGCCAATCAAACTATTTACCGCTTTCCATCCTGGAAAATTTCATGAGTGCACATGGGACGTTGAAGGAAAATGACTAAACAACCCCCGAGCCAACCGGTACCACGCACCGGAGATCTGTTTTCAGAGGAACCTGCACCGCACACCGTACCGGAGCCAGACCCTGCGCCACCTGTGTCGGATGTTGTGGCGCTGCCAGAGAATGCCCTCGACTTGTCCCGCTTCGTGGAACGCAGCTATCTGGAATATGCCATGAGCGTGGTCATGGGGCGTGCCTTGCCCGACGTGGCCGATGGTCAAAAACCTGTGCAACGGCGTATTTTGTTTGCCATGCACGAATTGGGTTTGTATCGACCCGCACGCCATGTAAAGTCAGCACGAGTAGTGGGGGATGTGATCGGTAAATATCATCCCCACGGAGATTCGGCTGCTTACGAAGCGCTGGTGCGCCAGGCCCAGGATTTTACCTTGCGCTATCCACTCATCGATGGGCAGGGAAATTTTGGTAGCCGGGATGGTGATGGCGCGGCAGCAATGCGCTACACGGAATGCCGTCTCACCCCCATTGCCCAAGTGCTGCTCTCCGAAATTCACCTGGAGACGGTGGATTTTGCTCCTAATTACGACGGCTCCTTTCAGGAACCCACATTGTTGCCCGCACGTCTGCCCTTTGTGTTACTCAACGGGGCTTCTGGTATCGGGGTGGGAATGGCCACTGAAATACCTTCCCATAACCTTGCCGAAGTTTGCCATGCGGTGATGGCGTTGCTCAAGCAACCGGATTTAACCTTATCCGAAGTCATGAGTTTTATACCCGGCCCGGATTTTCCCGGTGGAGGGCAGATCATTTCCGCGCCAGAGGAAATTGCTCAGACCTATGCCACAGGGCGTGGTCATTTGAAAACGCGCGCCCGCTGGCGCATGGAAGAACTGGCCCGGGGACAATGGCGGGTAGTCGTACATGAGTTGCCTCCTGGCGTCTCTACGCGTGACGTGCTGGAGGACGTGGAAAAAATCACGAACCCCAAGGTGCGTGAGGGGAAGAAGTCTCTTTCTCCCGAGCAAGCCAATCTGAAAGCACTGATGCTGGGCGCCTTGGACCTGGTGCGCGACGAATCTGACAAATCGGCTCCGGTGCGACTGGTTTTTGAGCCTAAATCCAGTCGTCAGGAGCAAAACGAATTCATCCGTTTATTGCTCGCTCATACCCGGTTGGAATCTAGCATTCCCATCAATCTGGTCTTGTTGGGGCGTGATGGACGTCCACGCCAAAAGCCCCTGTTACAGATCTTGCAGGAATGGATCGATTATCGCTACGACACGTTGACCCGACGTTCCCGCCATCAACTGGCACTTGTGCTCAAGCGTCTGCACATACTGCAAGGGCGTCAGTTGGCGCTCTTGCATATCGATGAGGTGATTCGGGTCATTCGTGAAGCGGAAGAACCCCGCGCAGAATTGATGCAGCGCTTTGGTTTGAGTGAAGTCCAGGCCGAAGATATTCTCGAGATTCGTTTGCGCCAGTTGGCGCGCCTGGAAGCCATTCGGATCGAAAAGGAGTTGGCCGAATTGGAGCGACAGCGGGCGGGACTGGAAAAAATTCTCGCCAGCCGAAAGGCACTCACCAACCTCTTCTGCCGTGAGTTGGAGTCAGATCTGAAAGTGTACGGTGACGCGCGCCGAACGCTGATCGAGGCCGTGCAACCAGTCACATTGACTGCTGCTGTGGTGGACGAGCCTGTGACGCTTACCCTCTCGGCGCATGGTTGGGTACGCGTGCGTCAGGGCCATCAACTGGAGTCCGCACAATTTACCTACAAAGCAGGCGATGGACCATTGGCGGTGCTCGAAACGCGGACGGTGCATCATCTGGTGCTGCTCGATAACCAGGGGCGTGCCTATTCCGTCAAGGTGGCCGATCTTCCCGGTGGGCGTGGTGACGGCGTACCCATCACCACTCTGGTGGAATTGCAGGGCGGGGTTGTTTGTCGTGCCTTTGCAGTGGCCAGCGGAGAACGCTATCTGGTGGCAGGTAGTGGGGGGGCAGGTTTTCTGGTGCGAGGAGAAGACTTACTCTCCCGGGTCAAGGGGGGTAAGGCGTTCCTCACGCTGGAGGCGGAAGAAGTTCCACTCGAGCCAGCACGCCTGTTACCCATCCATACTCATGTCGGGGCATTGTCCGAAAAGGGGCGGTTGCTGGTTTTTCCGCTGACAGATATGAAGTATTTGCCGCGCGGCAAGGGCATTATCCTGATGGGATTGGAGCCTGCGGAAAAATTGATTGCCGTGACCTTGCTGACCTTGCGCGGGTTACGGGTTCACGGGGTAAATCGCTCCGGTGCGGCTGTGATGACTGAGTTGCGCGGTGAGGACTTGCAGCGCCATGTGCTGGGACGCGCGCGCAAGGGACAGTTGCTGCACACGCGCATGACCCTGCAACGACTCGAATCCTTGGAGGGTTGACCCGGCTCGGATAGAATGACTGCAGTGCGCTGTGACGACCCTGGGCAATGAGGGTGGCAGATGGCACTGGATCATGGGACAGAATCTCTTCACCCTCGGGCGCTTGGTTTCGGGGAACGCATCTTTACAGGAGCAGGAGTTGATGGCAATGGAACAGGATAACTTACCCGGAACCCGGTTTGTGCTGGAAACCAGCCCCCGAATCCCTGCACGGCTCAGTCGTTTGGAGGAGCTGGCAAATAATCTCTGGTACAGCTGGGATCGTCCTGCACGAACCCTGTTTGCGCGCCTGCACCCCCATCTGTGGGATATGGTTGGTGCCAATCCGATTCGCTTCCTGCGGCGGGTGAGTGAGCATCGATTGACGGATGCAGCTCAGGATCAGGCCTTTTTGACGGCCTACAACCGGGTGCTGTCCGCCTATGATACCTACCATGCCCCGGCTCAACGCAAACTCCATCAATTGGCCGATAACGACCTGGTCGCCTATTTTTGCGCCGAATTCGGTTTTCATGAAAGCTTTCCCATCTATTCGGGAGGGCTGGGGATTTTGGCCGGAGACTATTGCAAGGCGGCCAGTGACATTGGTTTGCCTTTCGTGGGGGTGGGATTACTGTACCGACAGGGTTACTTTACGCAACAAATCAACCGTGAGGGACGCCAGATCGCCATCAACGCCGATTCCGATTTTGACGAATTACCCGTTCATCCTGCATTGGATGCTTCCGGGCAGGAAATCTGCGTTCAGGTGGAACTGGAACGCCGGGTGGTTCATGTCAAAGTGTGGTGGGCCCGTATCGGAAATTTGAAAATCTATCTGCTGGATACGGATCTGGAAGAAAATCCCATGGAGGACCGGGAAATCACGCACCGTTTGTACGGTGGGGGGCGAAAAATCCGCATCGAACAGGAAATCGTACTGGGTGTGGGCGGAGTGCGTGCCTTGCATCGTCTGGGGTTGAAACCCACCGTTTGGCATATCAATGAAGGGCATGCGGCATTTTTGATCCTGGAGCGGGTGCGGGACATGGTTCGGCGCCACTCTCTGGATTTTTCCAGTGCCTGGGAGGCCGTTGCCGCCAATACCGTGTTTACCACGCATACTCCGGTTCCTGCGGGGCACGACCATTTTCCGCGCGACATGATGGTGGCCAATTTTCCCGGCTTGCTAGAAGACTTGAACATCGATGCCGGGCAATTGCTGGCTCTGGGCAATGACCCTGGAGAGGGAGACACAGAATTCAACATGACGGCCTTGGCGATCCGTGGGTCGCGTTTGCAAAACGGAGTGTCGCGAATTCACCGTGATGTATCTGCTCAGATTTGTGCCGGATTCTGGCCAGGTATTCCGGTGTTTGAAAACCCCATGAGTTATGTCACCAATGCGGTCCATGTGCCTACCTTTCTGGCTCGGGAATGGATGGATCTGTTTGATCGTTTCATTGGTGGCGAATGGCGTAACCGGTTATCTGATCAGCCTTTTTGGGAAGCCGTCCACGATATTCCCGATCATCTGTACTGGAGCGTACGCCAGTCCCTTAAATCGCAAATGTTGGTGGCGGTTCGCGAGCGTGTTACCAGCCAGCATTATCGCAATCTGGGAAATGACGCGCATCTGGACCGCATCCTCAAACACGCCGATCTCCATGATCCAAACGTGCTGACCATCGGATTTGCCCGGCGTTTTGCCACCTACAAGCGGGCAGATCTACTGTTTACCAACCTGGATTGGCTGCGCCAGATTTTGCTCGATCCAGAGCGTCCGGTATTGTTCATTTTTGCGGGCAAAGCGCATCCTGCCGATCAGCCCGGCCAGGACATCATCCGGCGGATTCATGACATCGCCGGGCTTCCCGAGTTTCAGGACAAGATTCTCCTGCTCGAAAATTACGACATGGGCCTGGCGCGGCGCTTGGTGGCCGGGGTGGATGTGTGGCTCAACACGCCGTTGTATCCCATGGAGGCCAGCGGAACTTCGGGCATGAAGGCAGGGATCAATGGCACCTTGAATTTGAGCGTCCTCGATGGCTGGTGGGGCGAGGGATACGACGGTAAAAACGGTTGGGCCATCCGTCCGGCCCCGGATTATCTGGAAGAGAGCCAACGCAGCCAGGAAGACGCGCGCACACTCTACGAAATCATTCAGGACCAGGTGGTGCCGTTGTACTACGATCGTAGCAAGTATGGCTATTCTCCTGGTTGGATAGCCAAATCGAAACGATCCATGACGTCCACCCTGACCCAGTTCAATACCGGTCGCATGATCGATGAGTATCAGCAACGGTTTTATCTGCCAGCCATTCGCCAAGGACTGGCCTATCAACAGGATCAATACGCCCAGGCGCGTTCACTGGCGATTTGGAAGGAGCGCATCTACCGGTGTTGGAGCAAAGTGAGCCTCAAACGGCTGGATGTCCCACCCAAGCGTATGGTGTTTGGCAGCAAAATGCATATTCAGGTGGCCGCCCAGTTGGATGGTTTATCGCCTCAGGATGTGCGCGTGGAGTTGTTGCTCAATCGGTCGGCCGGTAAGCATGGCGGCAAACCGGGCCAGGTCAACTTTGTCTTCGACACGGCCTCGTTGCTGGAAAATGGTACGGAGCATCTGTATACCCTGGACCTGGACCCAGGCGTTTGCGGACAGCTGGATTACCGGATTCGCGTATATCCCTGCCATTCCCTGCTGACGCATCCCCTGGAGATGGGCCTGATCACCTGGTTGTAATCCATCAACACAGACTCTGATACAAGGACAGATACTCCTGAGCGGCATGCTCCCAGGAAGAATCGCGGCGCATACCGTTGGTTTGCAGGGTTCGCCAGCGCTCGGGGTGGGAGTAGCACTGCAGGGCGCGCAGGAAAGTGCCCCAGAGTGCGTCGGCGTTTGGTTGGTCAAAACAGAACCCGGTTCCTGCCTGCTGGTCCGCATCCAGTTCGTCCCGCACCGTGTCGGCCAGACCTCCGGTACGATGCACCAGGGGCACTGTGCCGTAGGCCATGGCATAGAGTTGTGTCAAGCCACAGGGCTCAAAGCGCGAGGGCATGAGCAGCAGATCGCTTCCGGCAATGATCTGGTGGGAGAGGGGTTCGCTGAAGGCTAGAGTCACACTGATGCGTCCCGGGTGGCGGATGGAGAACTCACGCAGCCGATTTTCCGTAGGGCTGTCGCCACTGCCCAGTATGGCAACCTGCACGGGGTGTTGCATCATGGATTCCAGGCATTCCAGGACCAGATCGATGCCCTTTTGATGGGTTAAGCGCGTGACCATGCCCACCAGCAGAGACTGTGGCTCTGCTCGGAGTCCCAGGTGACGTTGCAGGGCCTCCTTGTTGAGGGCTTTGGACGCCAACTTGCTCAGATCATACGCGTGGGCGATCAGAGGGTCCGTTGCAGGATGCCATTCGGGGTCGATCCCATTGAGGATGCCGAGCAAATCGCTTTGGCGTTGATGCAACAATCCTTCCAATCCGCAACCAAACTGGGCCGTTTGAATTTCCTGGGCATAGCGCGGACTGACCGTGGTAAGGCGCTGGGCAAAACGCAGACCCGCCTTGAGAAAAGAAAGTTGCCCATGAAATTCCAGAGCCTCGGGATGAAACGCCCCGACAGGCAAGCCCAGCCGGGAGAGCCAGAGCGCGTCGAAGTTGCCCTGAAAAGCCAGATTGTGAACCGTCAGGAGCGTGGGAAACGTGGGCTGACCATGGAGAGCCAGCAATGCCGGAGCCAGCGCCGATTGCCAGTCGTTGCAATGCAGTAAGTCGGGACGCCATTCCAGTGGGGAGTGTGCCGAGCACAGGTGTTGGGCGATACGGGACAGGGCGCCAAAGCGCAGGGCGTTATCCCACCAGTCCTGTCCCTGAGGATTCTGGTAGGGCGATGGTCCGGGACGGTCAAACAGGGCTGGGCAATCCAGAACCAGAAGCGGCAGGGAGGTGCCAGGAAGCGTGGTCTGAAGCAGTTGGGCGGGTGTATGGATCAGCTCTGGCGCCAGGAGCTGCGGCTGACAGGGTTCGGTCAGTCGCGCCATGACAGCGGGATATCCGGGAACCAGAACCCGGATGTTTACCCCTGCCTGATGCAGCGCCAGGGGGAGGGAACGACTGACATCAGCCAGCCCACCAGTTTTGATGAGGGGATGGATTTCCGAGCTGACAAACAGTATGTTCATGGGGTAAGTTCCTGTTTTAGGACTGGTGTGTTCGGATCCATTGAATCAAACCCTGGGTGGAGGCGTCGTGAGGGAGTGTCCATTGCGCTTCGAGGAGTTCCTTTTCGATGCCTCGGGCCAGTTGTTTTCCCAGTTCAACGCCCCATTGATCGAACGCGTTGATCTCCCAGATCAGGCTTTGCACCAACGTTCTATGTTCATATAAGGCAATCAGGGCTCCCAAGGTGTAAGGATCCAAGGTGTCGAACAAGAGCGTATTGCTCGGGCGATTGCCGGCAAAGCATTTATGGGGGAGAAGGGATTCGATCCTGTCGGGAGTATGGCCTTGTCGTTGCAATTCAGCCCGGGCCTGGGTTGCGGTCTTGCCAGTCATCAGAGCTTCGGTTTGCGCCAGAAAATTGGCCAGAAGCACGGGATGATGCGCCGTGAAGGGATGGCGCGGACGAATGGGTGCGATGAAATCCGCCGGGATTAAAATCGTCCCTTGATGCAACAATTGGAAATAAGCGTGCTGACCATTGGTCCCGGGGCTCCCCCAAACAATGGAACCGGTGGCATAGTCCACTGCCTGCCCTGCGTTGGTGACCGATTTTCCCGTGCTTTCCATACTGAGTTGCTGGATATAACTGACAAAGCGATGCATGCCTTGATCGTAGGGCAGGATGACCTGGGTCTGGGCCTGAAAAAAATTGATGTACCACACTCCCAACAGACCCAGTAATACGGGCATATTGGCGTGCAGGGGAGCCTCCCGGAAATGCCGGTCCATGGCATAGGCCCCATCGAGCAGGGATTCGAAGCGCTGCATGCCCATGGCCAGTGCAATGGGTAACCCGATTGCTGACCACAGGGAGTAACGTCCGCCCACCCAGTCCCAGAATTCGAACATGTTGGCCGGATCGATGCCGAAGTCAACGACTCCGGCGCGGTTGGTGGAAAGGGCTACGAAATGACGGGCAATGAATTTTTCCTCACGGGCCTGTTGCAAAAACCAGTGGCGTGCGGAATGGGCGTTCAGCAGGGTTTCTTGGGTCGTGAAGGTTTTGGAGGCAACAATGAACAGTGTTCGTTCTGGATCCAGGTTTTGTATGACGCTCCAGAGATGAGCCCCATCCACGTTGGACACGAAATGCACGCGTGGGCCATCACAATCGGCTGCCAGGGCCGCGCAGACCATGGCGGGCCCCAGGTCCGAGCCGCCAATGCCAATATTGACGACGTCCTCGATGGGCTTGCCGCTGTAGCCCCGCCACTGACCGGAACGAACGGCTGTGGAAAACTGGTCCATCTGTGCCAATACCCGTCGAATATCGGGCATGACATCCCGATTGTCCACAAAAACCGCCTGGGTGGAGCGATTGCGTAAGGCGGTGTGGAGCACGGCGCGCTGCTCGGACTGATTGATTTTTTCGCCGCTGAACATGGCTTCCACGGCCTCAGGCAGACCCTGTTGCTGCGCCAGTGACACCAGCAGGGAAAGGGTTTCGTCCGTGATCAGGTTTTTTGAGTAATCCAGAAACAAGGGGCCTGCCTGGAGGGAATAACAGGTAAATCGCTGTGGATCCTGGGCAAACAGGTCCCGTAAATGCAGGGCGCTCAAGGCCTGCCGATGCGCTTGCAAAGCTTGCCAGATGGCGCTGTGAGTGATTGAGGTCATGGTTTATCGTTCCAGGATGATACCTGCCAGAGGGGGCAGGGTCAGGACCAGGGAATGGGGTTGCTGGTTCCAGGGGATGTCTGTGGTCTCGACCCCTGCTCCATTTCCCAGATTACTTCCGGCATAAAAACCGGAATCGCTGTTGAAGCGTTCACGCCAATATCCCCGAGTGGGGGCCCCAACGCGATAGCCAAATCGCGGCACCGGGGTAAAGTTGAGGACCACGAGCAAACAGGCTCCGTTTCGATCTTTGCGCACGAAGCTCAGGACAGAATGATCCGCGTCGTCGCAATCAATCCAGTAAAAACCCGCTGCGTCGAAATCCAGTTCATGCAGGGCTGGATGATCTCGATAGAGCCAGTTGAGATCCCGGCTCAAGCGCTGCAATCCCTGATGCCAGTGGATATCCAGCAGCGACCAATCCAACCCTTGCTTGACCTGCCATTCTCGACCGTGGCCAAACTCGTTTCCCATGAAATTGAGTTTTTTTCCGGGAAAGCACATCTGGTAGGTGAACAGCAAGCGCACGTTGGCAAAGCGCTGCCAGGTATCACCGGGCATTTTGTCCAGCAAGGATTTTTTTCCGTGTACCACCTCGTCGTGAGAGAAAGGAAGCAGGAAATTTTCCGTGTAGGCGTAGAGCTGTCCAAAGGTCAAGTCCTGATGGTGATGGCGCCGATAGACGGGGTCACGGGAAAAATAGCGCAGCGTATCATTCATCCATCCCATATTCCATTTCATGGAAAACCCCAGCCCACCCAAATAAATGGGGCGCGACACCATGGGCCACGAAGTGGATTCTTCGGCAATGGTGACTGCTCCGGGAAACTGTTCATGCACCATCCAGTTGACTGCGCGCAAAAATGCCAGAGCTTCCAGGTTTTCCCGGCCGCCATGAACGTTGGGAATCCATTCGCCGGCCTTGCGAGAATAATCCAGGTACAGCATGGAAGCCACCGCATCCACGCGCAGACCGTCCACATGAAACTCGGCCAGCCAGTAGTGAGCATTACTGAGCAAAAAACCCTGGACCTCGTTGCGACCGTAATTGAAAATCAGGGTACCCCAGTCCTGATGCTCTCCCAGGCGCGGGTCCTCATGTTCATATAAAGCACTCCCATCAAAGCGTGCCAGGGCGAAATCATCTCGTGGAAAATGTCCGGGCACCCAGTCCAGCAACACGCCGATACCGGCACGGTGACATCGATTCACGAAGAGGCGAAAGTCCTCCGGGCTTCCGTAACGGCTGGTAACACCAAAATAGCCGGTGGTTTGATACCCCCAGGATTCATCCAGAGGATGTTCGCTCACCGGCATGAGTTCCAGGTGGGTGTAGCCCATTTCGCGCAGGTAAGGAATCAGCTCCTCAGCCAGGGCGTTGAAATCATGAAAGGCGTCTTCACCGCCGGGCTTGCGCCATGAGCCGGGATGCACTTCGTAGATGTTCATGGGCGTATGTAACCAATCCTGGTGTGCCCGCGCCTGCATCCAGAGTTCGTCGCTCCACGCAAACCTATTGGGTGGACTGATGCGTGCCGCTGTTCCCGGGCGTCGTTCGAAGGACTGTCCACAGGGGTCGGTTTTGATCAGAATCTGACCCGACTGGCGATTTCTGATCTCGAAGCGATAGAGGGTCCCAGGAGCCAGGAGGGGGAGGAATAATTCCCAGACGCCACTGGAACCACGAGCGCGCATGGGGTGCTGACGTCCATCCCAGTGATTGAAGGGCCCCAGCACACTCACTCGTTCTGCATTGGGAGCCCAGACGGCAAAGCGCACTCCCGATATACCCTGGTGGGTAACGGCATGAGACCCCAGCATGTCATACAGCCGTAACAATCGACCCTCGTTGAACAGATGCAGGTCGTGATCGGATATCAGGGGAGAAAAACTGTACGGGTCCCAGGTTTCCGCTGCTTGCCCATCTTCTTCGTGGCGCAAGCGGCAAGGCAGGGAGGGCATGGTACCCGTTCCTTGAACCTCAAACAGGCCGTGGGGATGGGTTTTATCCAGAGGTACCCAGTGGTCCGCCCAGTATTCCACCTTACTGGCATAGGGAAGAAACACCCGCAAGACCCACCCGCGTGGGTGGGAATGGAGCCCCAGATAGTCGAAG
>DAIDKJ010000032.1 GCA_027450105.1 Ferrovum sp. | reverse complement strand
GCCATGCGGGTGGTCAACACCCGGGTTTTACCGCTTCCGGCACCCGCCAGAATCAGTGCTGATTCCTGGGGCAGAGTAACCGCCGCCAGTTGTTCCGCATTTAGTCCATCAAGCAATCCAGCATTCATGAAAACCACCGAAGATAGAGTCCCCCTACATTATACGAGAGCCCACTCCGGGTTTGCCCTGGCATCGGGGTATAATTCCGGTTTATTCTTCAGATGCCATCATGGACGATCAGTACAACCCGCAACACATCGAAGCGCGCCTGCAACAGGAATGGGACGAACAGGGCACTTACCGCGCCCGGGAAGACGACCCCCGCCCCACCTATTATTGTCTTTCCATGTTTCCCTACCCCTCCGGCAAGTTGCACATGGGGCATGTGCGCAACTACACCATCGGCGATGTCCTGGCGCGCAGCCATCGCATGAAGGGCTTCAACGTCCTCCAGCCCATGGGTTGGGATGCCTTTGGGTTACCGGCCGAAAACGCCGCCCATCAAAACCAGGTGGCACCGGCTCAATGGACCTACCAGAATATCGAAGCCATGAAACGGCAACTCAAGGCCTTGGGGCTGGCCATCGATTGGCAACGAGAACTAGCCACCTGCCGCCCGGACTATTATCGCTGGGAACAATGGCTCTTTACCCGCTTGTTCCACAAGGGGGTCATTTACCAAAAAACCGGCACCGTCAATTGGGATCCGGTGGATCAGACGGTTCTGGCCAACGAGCAGGTGATCGAGGGGCGTGGTTGGCGTTCTGGCGCGCTGGTGGAGAAACGGGAAATCCCCATGTACTACCTGCGCATCACGGCCTATGCCGAAGAACTGCTGAAGGATCTGGACACTCTGGAGGGCTGGCCCGAGCAGGTAAAAACCATGCAGCGCAACTGGATTGGACGCTCGCCGGGAACCCTGATCCGCTTTGCCCTGGCCCACGCTCCCGATACAGCATTGACCGTGTTCACCACGCGCGCCGACACATTGTATGGGGCCACTTACGTGGCCATCGCGGCGGAACATCCCCTGGCCCTGGAAGCGGCCCAAGGGCACGCCGGGCTCGCTCAATTCATCCACGCCTGTCGCCAGGGTGGAGTGGCCGAAGCCGACCTGGCCACACAGGAAAAAAAGGGCATGGACACCGGACTGCGGGTGCTCCATCCCCTGACGGGCAAGCCTTTGCCCGTGTGGGTGGCCAATTATGTTCTCATGGGCTACGGGGAAGGCGCCGTGATGGCGGTACCGGCCCACGACACGCGGGATTTTGAATTTGCCCGCCAGTATGGGCTGGCCATCAAGGCCGTGATTGCCCCTGCCGCGGCCTCGACTTCATCCCCCACCCGTCTCGCTCCTCTTGATGCGGCCTTCACTGAAGACGGCGTGTTGTTTGATTCGGAGGATTTTTCCGGGTTGGGCTCGGCGCCAGCCCGGGAAAAAATGGGTCTGGTCCTGCAGGCTCTGGGGAGCGGCAAACCCCACACCCAATACCGCCTGCGCGACTGGGGCATTTCCCGGCAGCGCTATTGGGGCTGCCCCATCCCCATCATTCATTGCCCGCAGTGTGGACAGGTTCCGGTTCCCGAGGAGGATTTACCGGTGGTCTTGCCCGAAGCCGTCACCTTTGAAGGTCTGGGCTCCCCCCTCAAGAAAGACCCGGGCTTTTATCAGACCACCTGCCCCCGTTGTGGGGCCAGCGCCAAGCGCGAAACCGATACCATGGATACCTTCGTGGAGTCCTCCTGGTATTTTGCCCGCTTTGCCTGCCCCGACCTGAGCCAGGCCATGCTGGACCAACGTGCCAACCACTGGTTGCCCGTGGACCAATATGTGGGCGGGATCGAGCACGCCATCCTGCATTTGCTGTACGCGCGTTTTTTTACCAAGCTGATGCGTGACGAGGGTCTGATCACCCATGACGAGCCTTTCAAGCACCTGCTCACCCAGGGCATGGTGTTGAAGGACGGGGCCAAAATGTCCAAATCGAAGGGCAATACAGTGGACCCGCAAGCCCTGATCGATCAATACGGCGCCGACACGGCCCGCTTTTTCATCATCTTTACCAGTCCGCCGGAGCAGTCCCTGGAGTGGTCCGATGCCGGCGTTCAGGGGGCCTACCGTTTCTTGCGCCGCGTGTGGCATTTTGCTGCGGAATTCAAGGCACGCCGGCAGCTGGGCGCCCTGCAAAGCCCGATGGACACCCCCCATGTGCGCTATGACATCCACGCGCTGTTAAAGCAGGCCAATTACGATCTGGACAAGCAGCAATTCAACACGGTGGCGTCAGCCACGATGAAACTGCTCAACGCGCTGGAAAAAATCAGCGCGGTGAATGATCACCTGGTGGAGGAAGGCCTGTCCATCCTGTTGCGTTTGCTGGCCCCGATCACCCCGCACCTGGCTCAGAGCTTGTGGCAGTCCCTGGGCTTTGGACCAAGCATTCTGGACGCTCCCTGGCCGCAACCCGACCCCCAGGCACTGACCCGGGAGGAGATCACCCTCATGCTGCAAATCAACGGCAAGTTGCGTGGTTCTCTGCAAGTGAGCAGTCAGCTGGAAGGTTCTGCCCTGGAGCAGGCGGCCTTGGCCGACCCCCTGATGCAAAAACACCTGGCCGCCAAAACCGTGCGAAAAATCATCGTGGTTCCAGGTCGCCTGATCAACATCGTGGCCTCCTGACGTGCGTTGGCTCACCTCCTGGTCTGGCCGCACGAGGTTTGGAGTCTCCGCCACTCCCTGGGCCCCCGTGGTTCCTGCGGGCTGGCTGGTGATTCTGCTACTTTGCGTCACCTTTCTGGGTGGCTGCGGTTTCAAGCTTCGCGGCACACAACACGCGCCATTTCAAACGCTCTTTCTCAGTAGCGGTGGTCTCGACCCCAATCTGGAGCGGGAAATTCGTACCGCCTTGACCCAGGAGGGGCAACTGCGACTGGTCCCACAACCCGACAAAGCGGACGTCATCGTGTATGTCGCGCCTCTGAACCGTTCCAAACAGATTCTCACCCTCAATGCCCAGGGCACCGTCTCGCAATTCACCCTGTATTCGCGACTCAATTTTCGTGCCACCGACAATGCCGGCAACGAAATCCTCCATCCCACCGATGTCTCGGTGTCGCGGCTGTTCAACTACAATGATGTGCAGATTCTGGCCAAGACCACTGAAGAACAGGTCATGGTCCGCGAGATGCAGCACGAACTGGTGCGCCAGATGCTCAACCGCATCGTGACCCTCAAACCCACCGTGAAGGCGGAGCCCTGAGCCCCATGCGTCTACCCTCCGACAAACTGGATAGCCATCTGAAGCGGGGTTTGCAAGCCCTCTACACGGTGTTGGGAGAAGAACCTTTACTGGCCCTGGAAGCTGTGGATCAAGTACGCCAGCAGGCGCGAGGGCAAGGCTATGACGAGCGGGAAGCCTGGACCGTGGAGGGCGGGTTCGACTGGAATGCCCTGCAGTTGTCCTGCCAAAGCCCATCCCTGTTTTGCCCTCGCAAACTGGTGGAACTGCGCATTCCCTCGGGAAAGCCCGGTACCGAAGGGGCCCGGTTTCTGGAACGGTGTGCCCTTGAAGGCGTGCCCGACGTGCTCTTGCTGATCACCCTGCCCGCCCTGGATTATCGCGCCCAGCAAAGTATCTGGTTCAAGGCGCTGGAAACCCGAGGCACTCTGATCCACGCCAAAACCATTGGCCATGAACAGCTTCCCCACTGGATTACTCAACGTCTCTCTTCCCAGCAGCAGAGCCTCTCCCCGGAGGCCCTGACCTTTCTGGTGCAATGTGTGGAGGGTAACCTGTTGGCAGCGCACCAGGAAATTCAAAAACTGGGGTTGTTATTCGCACCCGGACTCCTCACCTTGCCACAAGTGGTGGAGGCCGTCATGCCGGTTGGACGTCATCGCCTCAACGACTTGTCCGAAGCCCTGCTCACTCAGGATTTGGCGCGTTTTGTGCGCAGTTTGCGGGGTTTGCAGGCCGAAGACGAGGCCCTTCCCCTGGTCCTGTGGACTGTGAGCGAAGATTTACGGGGCTTGTTGCAGCTGGCCTGCGCGCGCCAGCACCAACGCCCCCTGGCCCAAGCCTGGAAAGAGGCTCGCGTATGGGGTCCGCGCCAGCAATGGATGGAACGGATGCAGCCTCCCCTCTCTGTGGGCAACTGCCAGAAAGCCCTCCTGCACTGCGCCCGCATCGATCGCATGATCAAGGGCGTGGGCCATGGACACCCCTGGGAATCCCTCCTCGAACTGGGATTACGCCTGATTCGTGAACGCCCCACCAAAGGATTACCCTCATGACCGAACCAACCATTCAAGATCTTCTGCACACGCTGGGGCGGCAGGCCCGCAGCGCCTCGCGCCAACTGGCACGGGCCTCCACCGCCGACAAAAACCAGGCCTTGCGTAGTGCCGCCCAATCCCTGCGCCAGCGCCAAGAGGCCCTGCTCGTGGCCAATGGGCTCGATTTGGCCGCAGCCCGGGCTCAGGATGCCGACAGTGCCTTTCTGGATCGTCTTACCCTGACACCGGAGAGTATCGACGCCATGGCCGCCGGACTGGAGCAAATTGCCCTGCTGCCCGATCCCGTGGGAGAAATCACCGGCCTGGCACGCCGTCCCTCGGGCATCGAAGTGGGACGCATGCGCGTTCCCCTGGGAGTGGTTGGCATCATCTATGAAGCTCGTCCCAACGTTACCGCCGATGCGGCCGGTCTGTGCATCAAATCGGGGAATGCCTGTCTGTTACGGGGCGGGTCGGAATCCCTGCGCTCCAACCAGATCATTGCCCAGGCCATGCATACGGGGCTCTCCCAGGCCGGCTTGCCAGCAGAGTGCGTTCAGGTGCTGGCAACGGCAGATCGGGCTGCTGTAGGAGCGCTGATCACCCTTACAGAATTCGTGGATGTCCTCGTGCCCCGGGGTGGCAAAGGCCTGATCGAGCGCATTACCCGTGAGGCGCGCATTCCCATCATCAAGCACCTGGACGGCATCTGCCATACCTTCATCGATGCCAGCGCCGATATTCCCATGGCCATTCGTGTGGCAGATAATGCCAAAACCCAGCGTTATGGCACGTGCAACACCATGGAAACCCTGCTGGTGCATCAGGATATTGCAGCGCGCGTTCTGCCCGAATTGGCGCAACGCTATCGGCACAAGGGGGTGGAGCTGCGCGGCGACGAGGCGACCTGCCGTCTGCTCGAAGGCGTTATCCCGGCCACCGAAGCGGACTGGGGGACCGAATATCTGGCCCCCATCCTGTCCATTCGCATCGTTCCCTCCCTGGATGTGGCCCTGGAGCATATTGCCCGCTACGGCTCGCAACACACCGACGCCATTTTGACCAATGATTGGAATAACGCCAATCGCTTCCTGCGGGAGGTGGATTCGAGCTCGGTGATGGTCAACACCTCCACCCGCTTTGCTGATGGCTTTGAATATGGCCTGGGTGCCGAGATCGGCATTTCCACGGACAAGCTGCACGCCCGTGGACCTGTGGGACTGGAGGGACTCACCTCGCAAAAATTTATCGTTCTGGGTAGCGGACAGATTCGCACCTGATGACCCATCCCCTCAAACTGGGTCTTTTGGGAGGGACGTTTGATCCCATCCATGCGGGTCATCTGGCCATGGCCTGCGCCGCCCGGGAACAGCTGCAACTGGATCGGGTTTTGCTCCTGCCCGCCGGTAACCCCTGGCAACGCCAACCCCTGGCAACGGCTCGACAACGCCTGCAAATGGCTCAACTAGCCGCCCAGGCTTATCCCTTCATGCAAGTGGACGCGCGGGAGGTGGAACGTTCCGGCCCCACCTTTACGGTAGACACCCTGCAGCAACTGCGCGCCGAATATGGCTCTGCTGCTGGTATGTATCTGATTCTGGGGGCCGACGCCTTCTGCAATCTTCCCAGCTGGCATCACTGGCAGAGCGTATTCAACCTGTGCCATGTGGTGCTGCTTGCCCGCATTCCGCAAGACCCCGCCCGGGACCAATGGCCGGCCCCCTTGCAGGCCCAGAGGTGGCGCCTGCGCACCCTGGATACGGTTTCTTGCCAAGAACGCGCGGCACCCGCCGGATTGATCCTGCCCCTCGCAACCCCCTTGCACCCGGCAGCGTCCACCCGCATCCGCGCCTTGTTACGCCAGGGTCTCAGCACGGATGAGTTGCTCCCCAAGGCCGTCCTGGACTATATTGAAACGCAACACCTTTACCAGCAGGAGCAAGATGGAACCACAACGTATCAAGGATGAGGTCGTGCAGGCCCTGGAGGAGGTCAAGGGAGAGGACATCCAAGTCCTGGATGTGCGCCACCTGACCACGCTGTGCGATTATCTGGTACTGGCCTGTGCCAATTCCAACCGCCAAACGCGGGCCCTGGCGCATCGGGTGGAAAACCATCTGCGCGCCCATCATGTAGCCATCCAGGGCATGGAAGGCTTGCAAAGCGGCGAGTGGATCCTGGTGGATCTGGGTAGTGTCATCGTGCATATCATGCAGCCCGGCATTCGGGAATATTTCAACCTGGATGAATTGTGGGGCGGCACCCGCTATCTGTCCCAACGTCCCCCCATCCACGCCTTGGTGCCGGCATCCACCCACCCCGACCCACTCCCTTGATGCCACGTCCCTTGCGCCCTGCGGGAAGCCCCCCTTGAAAATCCGGATCCTGGCTTTGGGTCACCGCCAGCCCGCCTGGGTGCAACAAGCCACCCAGGATTACCTGCAGCGCATGCCCCGAGAAATGGGTTTGCAGGTGGTGGAAGTCAAGCCGGAACCGCGCACCAGCGGACGCAACACCGAGCAGATCCTGGAACTGGAAGCACAGCGCTTGCGCCAGCAGTTTCACCCACAGGAAGTGCGCTATGCACTGGACGAACGCGGGGCCCTGTGGACCACCCAGGAATTGGCCCAGACTCTGGAGCGGCACCAGCAGCAGGCACAGAGCCCCTGTTTTCTCATTGGCAGCGCCGATGGTCTGCACCCCCGCATCAAACAGGACTGTCACGCGCTTCTTGCCTTATCGCGCATGACCCTGCCCCATGGACTGGTACGGGTTCTGCTGGCGGAGCAACTGTATCGCAGTTACTCCCTGTTACAGGGGCATCCCTATCATCGTGCCTGAACCCACCCACTGAAGGAGTAGATGCGTGAACAACCAGATCCTGGTCAACATCACCCCCCAGGAAACCCGGGTAGCCATCATGGAATTGGGCGTGCCCCAGGAGTTACACGTGGAACGTGCCAGCGCCCGGGGTCTGGTGGGCAACATCTATTGGGGCCGGGTGGCCCGCATTTTGCCCGGCATGCAATCCGCCTTCATCGATTTGGGGCTGGAGCGCGCGGCCTTCCTGCACGTGGCGGATATCTGGACACCGCGGCATTCCGAAGAGCCCCAACGTCCCATCGAAAAAACCCTGGCCGAGGGACAGCCCCTCATGGTGCAGGTGGCCAAGGACCCTATCGGGACCAAGGGCGCGCGACTCTCCACCCAAATCAGCATTGCCGGGCGCTATCTGGTTTATCTGCCACAGGAACAGCACATCGGCGTGTCGCAAAAGATCGAAAGCGAAGAGGAACGCCAGCTGTTGCGCGAACGTCTGCAAGGGCTCATTCCCACCACCACTACGGGCGGGTTCATCGTGCGCACCGTGGCCGAAACCACTTCGGATCGTGAATTGCAGCGCGATCTGGAATACCTGACGCAATGCTGGGCCGATATCCAGTCTCAATGCCACGGTGCGGCCAGCCCCCAGTTGCTGTATCAGGACCTGAGTCTGGCCCAACGGGTCATTCGCGATCTGGTGATGGAGGATACGGATCGCATCATGGTGGATTCACGGGAAAACTTTCACAAGTTGCTGGAATTTTCCCGACATTACAATCCCCAGGCGGCCCCCCTTCTGGAACATTACAGTGGCGCCCGTCCCCTGTTCGACCTCTTTGGCGTGGAACAGGAAATTGAGAAAGCCCTGTCGCGGCGCGTGGATTTGAAGTCCGGCGGCTATCTCATCATCGACCAGACCGAAGCCATGACCACCATCGACGTGAATACTGGCGGATTTGTGGGCGGGCGCAATTTCGATGACACCATCTTCCGCACCAATCTGGAAGCAGCACAAGCCATGGCCCGACAATTACGCCTGCGCAATCTGGGCGGGATCGTGATTGCCGATTTCATCGACATGGATAATCCGGAGCACCGTGAGGCCGTGCTGGCCGAGTTTCGCAAAGCCTTATCCCGCGATCGCACCCGGGTCACGGTGAACGGGTTTACCGCCCTGGGCTTGATCGAGCTTACCCGCAAGCGCACGCGCGAAAGTCTGGCCCATGTGCTGTGCGAACCCTGCCCCTGTTGCAAGGGTAGCGCCCAGGTGAAAACCCCGCAAACCGTCTGCTACGAAATCCTGCGCGAAATCGTGCTGGCTGCCCGTCAATTCGAGGCCCGGGAATACCGGGTGATTGCGCATCAGCGGGTCATCGATCTGTTTTTGGATGAGGAATCCCAAAGCCTGGCCGGGGTGAGCGAATTCGTGGGCAAGCGCATCAGCTTGCAGGTGGAATCCCAGAATCATCAGGAACAGTACGACGTGGTCCTCATGTAGTGCCTGACCAGGTACTGGCCAAGGCCTCTCTTACATGAGCCGCTGCGCCAGCATTTCCAGAGCTCCGATCAGGATGGTGAGGGTCAGCTGGAAGATCACCATCAGCACCACCGGCGTCAGGTCCACCGTTCCCATGAGGGGAATGATCCGCCGCAAGGGGTTTAGAAACGGACTGGTCAGGGCGTCCACCGCCGGCATGATGGGGCTGTAGGGGTTGATCCAGCTGAGAACAGCCAGCAGGAACACGGCGCCCATGAGCAGATACAACCCATGGCGCAGAACGGTCACCCCCCCCATCACCAGCACCCAGGGAATGAAATGCACCAGATCGAGCGGACGCACCATGCCCAGCAAGGTGAGGTTGACGGCCAAGAGCAAGCACTCCAGCAGCCAGGCCCAGAGCAGCGGAGAATAATCCACCCCCCGAAACCCCGGAATCCAGCGACGCAAGGGGCGCACGGCAAACTCGCTCAAGGACACGGCAAATTCACTGAGTGGATTGCGGTAGGGGGCACCCACCACCTGTAACAGAAAGCGCAACAGGGCCGCAAAGGAAAAGATGCCAAACACCAGTTCGAAGAGTGATTCCATCATTCCAGTCAATTGTGCACTCCCACGCCCTGTTCCAGACGCGCACCCAGGTCGCGGGAACGCTGGGCCGCTGCCCGAATGGCCTCGCCAATGGTTTGTTGCATGCCCGCGGCATTCAGGACGGACATGGCGGCCTCGGTGGTCCCACCCGGCGATGTGACCCGCTCCCGCAGTTGCGTGGGCGATTCTGGTCCCGCCTTGGCCAGCATGGCCGCCCCCTGCACCGTATCCAACACCAACGTTTTGGCAGTGGCCGCATCCAGCCCCAGTTGTTGCGCTGCCGCCAGCATGGCCTCCATCAACGAAAAGACATAGGCCGGGCCGCTACCCGACACGGCGGTCACCGCATCCAGATCGGATTCCTGCTGCACCCACACCGCGGAGCCCACTGCACGCATGAGCGACTGGGCATGCAATCGATCTTCGGCCGACACCTGGGGCAGGGCATATAGCCCGGCCGCCCCCTGCTGGATCAGGGCGGGAGTATTGGGCATGACGCGCACGAGATTGACGTGACCCTTGAGCCAGCGAGATAACAAGGCCGTGCCAATGCCCGCAGCAATGCTGATGACCCGCAAATCGGCCGGCAACAGGGGCATGGCCTCGGTGACTGCCTGCATTTGCTGGGGTTTGACGCATAACACCAGGGTGCCGGCATCGGGCAGGGCCTCGGCCACCGTGGAATGGACCCGGATGCCCCAGCGTTGGTGCAGTCGCTGGGCCACTTCGGGCTGAATGTCCACCACACCCATATGGGAAATGGGCTGTCCGTGGGCCACCAGACCTCCAATCAGCGCGGAAGCCATATTGCCGCCGCCAATGAAAATGATGCTCATGTGTTGTTGCGCTCCCCGAAAATTGCTGTGCCAATACGCACTATTGTAGAGCCTTCTGCCAAGGCCGCGATATAGTCACCCGACATCCCCATGGACAAGGTATCCAGATCATACCCGAGCCGGATCAAGCGTTCCTGCTCCTGTCGCAAGGCCGCAAAGCGTTGCCGTTGCAATGCCGTGGAGGAGGTGGGTTCGGGCAAGGTCATCAGTCCTCGCAGGCGCAAACCGGGCAGCAAGGCCACCTCATGCACCAAGGCTTCGAGCGCCTGGAGCGCAACCCCGGATTTGCTGGGCTCCTGGCTTAAATTGACCTGCACACAAACCTGCAGGGGCGCGAGCCCTGCTTCGAGCCGGCTCTCGGACAGGCGCCGGGCAATGCGCTCACGCTCCAGGCCGTGTACCCAGGAAAAATGGCGCGCGATGGCTCCGGTTTTGTTGCCTTGGAGTGGCCCGATGAAATGCCACTCGATGGGCAAATGCCCGAGCGCGGCCAGTTTGAGCAAGGCCTCCTGCACATAGCTTTCGCCAAAAGCGCGCACGCCCGCGTCATAGGCTGCGTTCAGGGCTGACGGCTTCTGACCCTTGCTCACCGCCACCAAGGTCACGCTGCGACCCTGGGCCCTGTCCCGGATCTGTTGCTGCACCTGAAGGACACGCTCGGCAATGGACATGAACAGGCACCCGGCCAAATGGTTTATCATATCCCACTGGCACATCACTTTCTCAGGTCTTTCATGGCTGGACTGACTCCCCAAACCCCTTGGCCCACGGATATCACCCTGCACCAAGCCTCGCGTTGCCTGGAAGTATCCTTCAATGACGGCAAGTCCTATTCCTTTCCCCTGGAGTATCTGCGCGTGTATTCCCCCTCGGCCGAGGTGCGTGGACATGGCCCCGGCCAGGAGGTGTTGCAAACCGGCAAACGGCTGGTGGGGATCGAGGAAATCATTCCGGTGGGT
>DAIDKJ010000031.1 GCA_027450105.1 Ferrovum sp. | reverse complement strand
CATGTACGCGGTCAAGGATGCGGGGCGCAATTCGATCCGGATTTATGAGCAACCGGCCTCGCTGCCTCCAGAATGATCGCACCGATGTTATGAACAACCATTGAATACGTTGTTAAAATACTAGAGCACAGATTTTATGCCTTTAATGAGCTGTTCTCTTAGGGGCATGACTCCAGAATTGGACCTCTTCAATCTCCCCTGAGCTTCACATAAAACGCGATCTGCTTGCCAAAATCTTGAGCTGTTGTTACCATCTGGGCAACGCAAGATGGGTAAGCGCCACAAATACGACAGACAAAAACACCGTTTGCGTACTCAACCACAAGAAAATTCGGCGACCTTTCCCAATATGCTCGCTGAGTGTGGCAAATCCTAATCCGATATAGAGCAGGACACCCAACACTTTGGTCGTGAGCCAAGAATCGATCAGGGGATATTGATGGATCCGCCAAGTGAGTGCAACCGCACTGAGTAATAGCAACGTATCCACCACATGGGGTGCGATTTTGAGCCATTTGTTGTGTATCAGCGCTGATTGACGCAACCTCAAAGCCACCCGGAGGTTAAATAGCCCACTGGTTGCAACAACCAGTAAGATGTGTAACGGTTTGAGCCACAGATCAATCATGTTTCGTCCCAATGAGCAGGCTAACCGGGCTTGCCGTCCACCCTGGGATACATCAATATCGGCCAATAGCGAACGGTGTACAGTCCAAACGCCAAGGCCCAAAGGGAACCGGACAGCACGATACTTGCCGCGAACAGCCCAGGAAAGAGCATGCCGCCAAAAACACGGACGACTGCCGCCCCCTGAACCAGAATAAACATGGCGCGTTCATAGTGATCTGCTACCAATGGTCGGCCCGTGTGGCCTTTAGCCGTGCGGGTCATCATGCCCAGGGTCAGCCCCCCCATGGCCCCAACCGTCAGCGCATGAATGGCAAAGTGCCCGGACAAGCGATCCGGATTGGAAAATCCACGCAAAACAAGATAAATGACAATCCAGACATAGGCGGCATGGAGTATCCATATCAGCGGGGTTTTCAGTGTGCGCCAGGGTTTCCATAAATACAGTCGTGTTCCATGAGCCAATGCCGCCAGCAGCGCCATGGCCGCGCTCAACACCTGTGGCGTAGGCAGCACATCCATTGCAAACAGTCCGATGACAGACCCCAGGGCCATTTTTTCCACCAGGGCATGACGGAGTGCGTAAACCCCTGGTATCCCGTTATTGGTGAACATGGGGATGACACGTCCGCCCATCACGGCCATGATGAACAACATCACATCCAGCACCAGTTGCAAGGCGCGATGCGGAGAAACCTCAATCCTTCCCTGCAAACCCAGATGCACAAGGACGATGAGCGCACTCATGAGAACCAGCAAACCTACAAAAAAATAATTGCGTACACTGCGTGCTCGCCACAAGGGAATGCCAATGGCCACGGCAAGCGCCACGGGGAATGTGGCGTTGACCACAGTGGCCGTCATGGTCAACGGTGTAAACACGAGCAATCGTCCCGCAACCCAAAGGCCTGCAAGGGCCATCAAGGGCCATCCCGTTGCGGTCGATTGATTGGTCCAGGCGCGCACGGCCGTCAAGAGAAATCCCGCAATGACTGCCGTCATATATCCAAACAGCATTTCATGGGCATGCGCCAGGGATGCCTGCAGATAACGAAAAAACGGATGACCCGTGAACTGTGCCACCCATAGCAGAATGCTGAGCACACTAAAAAATGCAGCCAGTAAATAAAAGGGGCGAAACCCCAATTGCCACAGTGCACAGTCGACCTGGGCATCCAGGGTGCCCGGAGCAGCGGCTGGATGGGGTAGCGGGGAGAGTTCTTTGTTCATCGAGGATTCCGACATCATTTGGCATTTTGCATTTGGCGAACGATCGGTATGTCCGATACAGGAATGTTGCAGCCAACATTTCAAGCACTTGATTATGGTCCCCTCGACAGAAATCGAAGGGTGCCATTCTAAGGATACAGCTTAGGCAGGCATTGCCGAATCGTTCTTGAGATATCTCAAGTTTTTGGATGCTCGTGACCTGCATGCACAGGATTTCCCGACGGTCATGACAGTAGGCGTTCGATCAATTCGATGCCATGCCGGCGTGAAGTGGTAATGGCATAAAAACGCTCCTGCAACTGGGAAGATTGACCGACAGTCACCAACACTCCCGTACGCAGTTCATCCTGCACCACCACTTCCGGCACCACGGCCAGCCAACCGCTATCGCGTGCAATCAGTCGCAACATGGCCATGTCATCCACCTCGGCGCGCAGCCGAGGGATGACGTTGGCAGATGTGCACAAGGCATCAAACTGAACCCGCAAGGCATGTCGTTGACCAGGCAAGGCGATATCCAAACCATCCAGATCTTCAGGAACTCGCAAACCATTTGCGGTCCATTGACTGGATGGCCCCACTACCGACACGGCCTGACTTCCCAGAAAACGGCAAAGCACAGGATGCTCGGGGTCTGCGGGGACAGTCTCGTTAGCCAACACCACATCCAGTTGGTGCTGAATCAGGCGTGCCACCAAGCCTTCCAGCAACCCCGATTCCAGAGTCAGCACCACCGATGGGTCGTTAAGGAGGGGGCGAATCCAGTTTTCCTGATAATTGCGTGACAATGTTGCCACGCTCCCAACACGCAGTCGGGTAATACCTTGGCTTTGTCCTTGCAATCGCCCCAGCATTTCCTGCCCAAGACCAAAAATATTTTCTGCATAGGACAGGACCAACTGACCGGTGTCGGTCAATAACAGCCGGCGACCTTCCCGTGCAAACAAAATCTCACCCAGACGATCTTCCAATTGACGAATCTGGGCAGAAACCGCGGATTGCGAGGTGTGAAGTTCCGCCGCGGCGCGCGTCAGGTGCCCCAACTTGGCCACTCGCCAGAAATAGAAGAGGTGATGAAAATTCAACTGCTCCAAGTTAATCATTCGTTTTTTAATATCAAATTAATCGATTCAATGTATTTTACAGAATATTCAACGAGGAGCAATATCTCTCTCATACAGTTTTTAACCGGGAGAGCCCCTCATGATGCTTCACCTTTTTGTCTCCTTGAGCACCTTGCTTCCGGGCATTCTGATGTTTACCGTTGTACTGCTCCAACCATTCCGATTGGTACCCATGAGCAGACTCTGGCAAGTATTCATGGCACTGTCGGGAATCGCTCTGGCCTGCGCCGTCGCCACCGCAATCGCCACCGTCACCGCGTTCATAGCCCCGGAGCTTTCCCCTGTGCAAGGCTGGTTGAGTCCCACGCCCCTGGGAATTGTCCTGGCGGTACTGGTCCAGTTGCTGGGGACGATCATCGGCGCATTTTCGTCCCGTTATCTTCAAGGAGAAGTGGGACAAAGACGCTATGTCACAGCTTTGGCTGGCGTACTGTCGGCGGTGCATCTGCTGCTGTTGGCAAATCACTGGCTGGTCTTGATCACCGCCTGGGCTTTGGTGGGGGCTGCGTTGCAGCATCTGCTGTGCTTTTATCCAGATCGTCCCTTCGCCCTTCTGGCCGCACACAAAAAACGCATCGCGGATCGAGCCGCCGATGTACTGCTGATTGGTGCTGCTGCCATGGCCTGGGTGGAAGTGGGCAGCGGCTCCTTCACCGATCTGTGGGCTTATCTCAACCGGGGGGCCTTGTCGCTCAATTTGCAGATCAGCGCAACCTGTTTCGTCCTGGCGGTGATCTTGCGCACAGCACTGCTGCCGGTCCATGGCTGGTTGATACAAGTCATGGAAGCGCCAACCCCGGTTTCCGCCCTGCTGCATGCAGGCGTGGTGAATCTTGGGGGGTTCCTGCTGATTCGCTTTGCGCCATTTCTGGAGCGTGCGATGATTGCACGCGTACTTTTACTCGCCTTCGGACTTGGCAGCGCAGTGCTTGCAGGGTTGGTGATGCTAACCCGTATCAGCATCAAAGTACGCTTGGCCTGGTCTACCGTGGCTCAAATGGGGTTCATGGTTCTGGAATGTAGCCTGGGGTTATACACCCTTGCAGCCCTTCATCTGGTGGGGCATTCACTGTACAAGGCACAGGTCTTTTTGTCAGCATCGATGGTCGTGGAGCACAGTCGCTTGCATGCGATGCGCGTCCCCTTGTCCCCTGCGCCAATCAGTCTCTTGCTGGCCCCGGTTGCGGCAGTGTCGATCGTTTTCTGGATTCAAATGCTCTTCGCCAATCAGGCATGGCCGTGGTGGTGGAGTGTCGTGGTGGGGATGGCATGGTCACCTTTGCTATGGTTGCAGCCTCAAGAGAATAAGCACGGAAAAATCTACCTGCAAGGATTATCCGGAATCCTGATGCTCTGTGGTCTGACGGGAGCCACCTTGATACTTCATGCCCTGCCCTTTGGCATTCTGGATACCCCAAATCGCACACTCGGAATAGTTGCGTTGACAGGAATGACCTTGCTGTACCTTTGTCTGGCGATTCTGCAGCTGCGACCGCAAGCATTACAAGTCTGGCGCCGCTGGAGCTATGCGGGATTCTATGTGGACGAAGTCTACACCCGACTGGCCTTGCATGTTTGGCCAACCCATTGGGTTACCGACGCCTTCAAAACAAAACAGGCTCAGGCCCCCTCATGAGTGCGCACCGATACCCCATCAAGAGTCCTTGCTGAAGGAGAGCATCATGAACGCCTTGCATGACAACGCTGAAATCATCAAGAAAGTTTTGGCCCTCACCAAAATCGCATCCACTCAGGACATGCCGTTGAACCACCAGATCGATGCAGCCTGCAATCAGGCATGCGGGGCCATTGCTCCATCCTGGCCACTGGATCAGGCCATCGCCGTCAACCCACATTGGGCGCGCATCGGCATGCCACTGCGTCAGGTGGCTGCGCGTATGGCGGTATTAGGAGGGATCCGGGTATTTCCTTCCCGCGACATCCTGCTGCAGGCCTGGAATGCAGGCCGGATCAATCAGGAGGACCTTGGGCTTGCCTTGGCGAGTCTTCCCGCAGCACAGTCGGCGGGATTGAGCGATTCTCAATGCCACGATGCCTTGCATAGGCCCTCGCTGATTCGGCCGCTTCCCTTGTTGTTCGATGTGTTGGACAACGATCCACAACGCCGTAAGCATTTGCCCTGGCGCCAGGCCATCACCCATCAGATCAGCCAGACCTGTGCCGCCTACTTCGACGCGTATCAGGCAGACTGGCAGCCCGAACGATCACAAGGTTTATATGCATTCTGGCGCGACACGTTGCAGCACGATCATGGCATTGGCTTCCTGATGGGCCTGCCCCACCTGGGACAGGTAGTCGATGCAGTGCCCACGACTGCGCAAGAGGCTGAACACTGGGTATTGCAGCGTTTGGGATTACCACAGTCATTATGGGCCGAGTACCTGGAAGCCGTATTGCTCACCGTCAACGGCTGGGCATCCTGGTGTGCCTATCTGGGCTGGCAGACCCGTCTGAATGGACGAGGATACGCCCCATTGCGGGAACTGCTGGCCATTCGACTGGCCTGGGGCATTTTGTTGCTGGAATGCAAGGATGATTTGGCCACTGAGCAGGCATTGCAATCACTACAGAGAGAATGGAGCCAAGCACCCGAGCGACTCAAGGAAGCTGAAGAGGCGTTACTGATCGACGAGGTCTGGCAAATCGCCCTGGAGTCCGGCTATCAAAGACAGCTGGCAAAAATACTTCTGGTGGCAAAAAACGACACGACACAACAAGCGCCCGCAGCGCAGGCGGTTTTTTGCATCGATGTGCGCAGCGAGCCGCTACGTCATGCCCTCGAAGCCGCGTGGCCTGGCATGCAGACCATCGGATTTGCCGGATTCTTCGGTCTGCCGCTAGCCTACACACCCCTGGCAACCCAGGCAAGACGACCGCAACTGCCCGGCCTGTTTGCGCCAACCCTGGAGGTTTCCGACCGGATCATTTCCCCCCCCACGGCCCAAGGCAACAGGGATTGTGAGCTGCAGCAGACAGCCAGTCAGGCCAGGCGGGATCGGCTCGGTTTGATGGAGCGGGGGCTTACCCCCAGCCGCTGGCCGGGTGCTGCATTTTCCTATGTGGAAGCGGCCGGATTGGGATATCTGGCCACCCTTTGCCAATGGCTGATGCCTTCCAGAAAAGCCAGGACACGACTCGACCTTGCCGGACTGCCGGCTCGCTATCACGCCACTTGTCGACCGCAGATTACAGGGCTGGATGTTGACGCCAAGGTTGCGTTGGCTGCCCAAATCCTGCATGCCCTGGGGCTCGCGCAGCGGCTCGCGCCGATAGTGCTTCTGGTGGGTCATGGCAGCCAATCCAGCAACAACGCCCATGCAGCCTCCCTGGACTGCGGGGCTTGCTGTGGGCAAACCGGTGAAGTAAATGCCCGGGCGCTTGCTTTGCTGCTCAACGATTCTGCAGTACGCAACGGTTTGGCCTCCAAAGGCATTTCGATACCGGGAGCAACAGTTTTCGTTGCAGGTTTGCACAACACCACAACCGACGAACTGGAGTGGTTTGATCTCGACCTCCTGCCTGATGGCATACCGGCTCAATGGCCGCGTGTACAGGCTGCATTCCACCAGGCTTGCGATCAACTGCGAAGACGGCGTGCACCTGCCCTGGGCCTGAATCCGGGCGACGGGCAGACCCAGTTGTTGTCCCGCCTGCGCCAGCGCGCCAATGACGGCGCCCAGACCCGCCCGGAATGGGGACTGGCCGGCAATGCCGCCTTCATCATCGCCCCTCGCTCCCGCACCCGCGGCAGAGCACTTGATGGGCGTTGTTTTCTGCAGGACTATGAGGCTTCCAACGATGCTGACGCAAGCATTCTGGTACAACTGATGACCGGACCGCTGCTGGTGGCCCACTGGATCAACTGGCAGTACCACGCCTCCACCTGTGAGCCGGACCGGCTAGGCGGCGGCAACAAGCTGCTGCACAACGTGGTCGGTGGCCGTATTGGTGTATTCGAGGGGAACGGCGGAGATTTGCGCATTGGACTCGCACGCCAATCTCTTCACGATGGCCATCGCTGGGTGCATGAACCCTTAAGGCTTACCGTAGCGATCGAGGCTTCCAAGGAAGCAATTGACCAAGTGCTGCAACGGCATCAGGTGCTGCGCAACTTGCTCTTCAACGGTTGGCTGCACCTATGGTGCCTGCAAGACAAACAGATCCTTCAACGCACGTGCGAAGGATGGCACATTCGGCACGTAGAGGTCTGACCATGTCCCTCGATGCGTCATCGACACTACAACTTGCGTTTTCCACGGAATTTGTCCGGCGATTCCAGCTGAAACTCTCTACGCCACTCTGGAATCACAGGAAAATTTGACGTGGAATCCGCACACAGCTCAGTGACAGCCCATCGTTTCATCCGGAGCTTCGCAGCTGGTACGACCGCAAGGTTCAGATTTTTTTGACTGCAGCATTTTTTTATTGGAGATCCTACAATGCCCACTCGTATCTATCTGGTCCGTCACGGATCCACTTCACTCACCGCAGAGGATCGTTTTGCCGGTTCCTCCGACGTATTACTCTCGGACGAAGGACGCTCGCAGGTGTCTGCACTGGCTTCCCGGTTGCAACATGAACCGCTGGATGCCGTGTATGCCAGCCCGTTGATCCGCACCATGGAGACTGCACGCATCCTTGCAGGACCTCACCGTCTGACCCCCATTCCAGAATCCGGCTTGCGCGAAATTGACTATGGTCACTGGGAGGGGCTTACCCGATTTGAAGTGGAACGCGATTACGCCGAGGAATATGCCATCTGGCAAGAGGACCCGTTCACCATGGCCCCAGTTGGAGGGGAATCGGGCGTGAATGTCATTAACCGGGTATTGCCATTGTTTCGTCGCATCATGGATACACACCGCCATCGAAATGTCCTGATCGTCTCCCACAAGGGCACCAATCGTCTTTTAATAACAAGTCTACTGGGATTTGATATGCGCAGTTATCGCGACAGACTCGATCAAAGCCCTGCAGCGCTGACCATCCTCGACTTCATGAACGAAGTGCGCCCACGACTGCGCCTTTTTAATGACGTATCCCACTATGAGAGCGTCCCGCCAAGAATCCAGTCACCGCGACTGTCCAAATGGTGGGGCAGCCCTGGGGCAAAACCCTGAGATCCCCCGCCTCATCATTCCATGAATGCCCCCTTCATGGAATGATGATTGGCGGTGAAAAAAATAAAGAACAGATGATCGTGATCATTCATCGCCGCGGCTATTCTGTGCCGCGGTCTTCCTGCCACCAGCATTCTCCAAACTGGGTCTGCAGCCATTCCACAAAACCCATCACCTTGGCAGGCACGAGTCTAGGGGAAGGATATACGGCGTGAATCTCCTGCGCTGGCAAGGACCAATCCGTCAAAACGGGTTTCACCAGACCAAGACCCACGGACGGATGCGCCACATACCAGGGCAGCAGAACAATTCCCATCCCGCCACAGGCCGCATCCAGCAGGGCTGTCAGGCTGTTGGAGCGCAAGGGACCCCTGACCGGAACCTGAGCAGATTGCCCCTCTGGCCCAATGAAATTCCAACGTGCGTCACCCTGAACCGTGCTGTAGATCAGTGCCTCGTGATGCATCAAATCGGCAGGAGTCAACGGGACACCCCGCCGCCCAAGATAGTCGTCGGAGGCCACGACCACCCAGGGATTGAGGCCCAGATAACGAGCCCCCAGGGTGGAATCGGCGAGGGGCCCAATACGAATGGCCACGTCCACCCCTTGCTCCACCAGATTCACAAAACGATCCTCAAAATTCAAATCAATCTGCAGCTTGGGGTTGTCCTTGAGAAAACGCATCACCAGAGGAGCCAATACCCGCCGTCCAAAAGCCACCGAGGTACTCACGCGCAATGCGCCCTGAAATTGTGACTGCAACAGCGTGGCCACTGACTCGGCTTCATCCAGATGGTGGGCAATCAGTTTGCACTTGTCATAGTACAGCGCCCCAATTTCCGTCAGGGATACCCCATGAGTGGTGCGATGCAAAAGCCGCGCACCCATTCTTTTCTCCATCTGTGCCACCTGTTTGGTGGCTGACGGCTGGCCAATCCCCAAATCCCTGGCAGCCTTGCTGAAGGAGCCCAGATCCACCACACGAAGGAATAGCCTCAAGGCCTGTAAGCGGTCCATGAGGGTGAAGTAGACCATATCCGGGCGCGTGCGTCCAATCAGGACAAAGGCCATTCCATAGCAGAATAGGCATAATGCCCGGCGCCCCACTTCCGTGGATCACCCTCTTTCCGCCACACTGGGTACAACTGGTAACGCACCCGACAACAACCTTGGACAAGGAGGTCTCTGAATGGCCACGATGAAAGCTGTAATGGCTGCTGTGCTGGTGATGGAAAAGGAAGGAATTACCAATGCCTTTGGTGTTCCTGGCGCGGCCATCAACCCCCTGTATGCCGCCTTGCGCGAGCGTCAATCCATCACTCACATTCTGGCCCGCCATGTGGAAGGCGCCTCGCACATGGCCGAAGGATTCACCCGGGCCAAGGCGGGCAATATCGGAGTGTGTATCGGAACCTCCGGCCCGGCCGGCACCGACATGATCACCGGACTGTATTCCGCCAGCGCGGATAGCATTCCCATTTTATGCATTACGGGACAAGCACCCCGCTCCAGACTCTACAAGGAAGACTTTCAGGCAGTGGATATCGAATCCATTGCCAAGCCTGTCACCAAATGGAGTGTTACCGTGCGCGAGCCGGCGCAAGTACCGCAAACCTTTCAACAGGCCTTTCACCTCATGCGTTCAGGACGTCCCGGGCCGGTGTTGATCGACCTGCCCTTTGATGTACAAATGGCCGACATCGAATTCGACATCGACACCTACGAGCCGTTACCTGTTTACAAGCCCAGCGCCAGCCGCAAGCAGATCGAAAAAGCCCTGGACATGCTCTATGCCGCCGAAAAACCGTTGATTGTGGCCGGTGGCGGCATCATCAACGCCGATGCCAGTGACCTGCTCGTGGAGTTTGCCGAATTGGTGGGCGTTCCGGTCATTCCTACTCTGATGGGCTGGGGCAGCATCCCCGACGATCATCCGCTCATGGCAGGCATGTGTGGTCTGCAAACCAGTCATCGTTATGGTAACGCCACCCTCTTGGCCAGTGATTTCGTGCTCGGTATTGGCAATCGTTGGGCCAATCGTCATACCGGATCCACCGAAGTCTATACCCGGGGGCGACGATTTGTACACGTGGACATCGAACCAACCCAGATTGGACGGGTTTTCATGCCCGACTTCGGTATTGTCAGCGATGCCAGGTCAGCACTCCAGTTGTTTGTTCAGATTGCACGGGAACGCAAGGCTGCTGGTAAGCTAAAAGGGTTTGAGGACTGGTCTTATCGCTGTGCCGAACGCAAAAGACTCATGCATCGCAAAAGCCATTATACGCAAACCCCGATCAAACCCATGCGCGTGTATGAGGAAATGAACAAGGTCTTGGGGCGCGACACGATTTATGTCACCACCATTGGCCTGTCGCAGATTGCCGGGGCTCAATTCCTGCACGTCTACGGCCCGCGACAATGGATCAACTGTGGGCAGGCAGGCCCTCTGGGCTGGACGATCCCGGCCGCTTTGGGGGTAGTGGCCGCAGATCCCTCGAGCAATGTGGTGGGGCTCTCGGGAGATTATGATTTTCAATTCATGATTGAAGAACTGGCTGTGGGCGCACAATTCCGTTTGCCGTATGTGCAAGTCCTGGTAAATAACAGCTATCTTGGGCTGATACGCCAAAGCCAACGGGGATTTGACATGGATTATTGCGTGCAACTGGCCTTTGAAAATCAAAATGTGAGCGAACCAGGACTGAGCGCCTATGGTGTTGATCATCAGGCAGTGGTTCAGGGCTTGGGATGCAAATCATTGCGCGTGACCGATCCGGAAAAGATCGGCTCAACCTTGATAGAAGCCCAAGCCATGGCACGAAAATACTCGGTGCCCGTGGTTGTGGAAGTCATTCTTGAGAAGG
>DAIDKJ010000030.1:5194-11941 GCA_027450105.1 Ferrovum sp. | reverse complement strand
GAAGCCAGAAAAATCACCCAGTACATCATGCGTGGGCGTTCCATACTGCGCAGAACATCCTTGTTGATCTGAGCCCAGGCAATTTCATCGTTGATGTCCTTGGCCTTGGGAACAAATCTTCGCTCGACTTCAATGTCTCTTTCGTCAGTTGTATGAATCATGCTAGAGGTTCCAATTTTTAGAATCCAGAAGGTCCTGTTTATGCGAATGTGCGCTGTGCCGGGTTACGCTTCAAGATCACGCACCTGCTCCAGATAGACGATGGAGGGGTAGGTTCTCAAATCTTCCAGAATCCGGTAACCGCGCACATCATCCTCCTTCTCCTGCACATCACTGGCCAGCTTGATCTGATGTAACTGCCACATTTTTGCCACCGTGGATTTTTCATCGGCCAGATTGCCGAAGGTAATGGCAGAGGTGGGGCAGGCCTGGGCACACGCCGTGATGACTTCCCCATCGGCCACCAGACGGTTTTCGGTGCGGGCCCGACTTTTGGCTTCCGTCAGCCGCTGGACACAGAAAGTGCATTTTTCCATGACCCCCTTGCTGCGCACCGTTACATCGGGATTGAGCTGCAATTCCAGGGGATTGGGCCAGGCCCGCTCCGGATACTGCCACCAATTGAAATAACGCACTTTGTACGGACAGTTGGCCGAGCAGTAGCGGGAACCGATACAACGGTTATAGACCTGGGAATTCAATCCGTCGGGCGTGTGATGGGTAGCCCCCACCGGACAGACCACCTCGCAGGGTGCGGCTTCGCACTGTTGACAGAGCATGGGCAGAAACTGGGCGCCCCGATCTGGAAACTCTTCGGTCATGTGGTCTCCCGGACCCCAGTACCGTTCGATGCGAATCCAGTGCATGGCCTGTCCCTTGGCAAAGGCCTCCTTGCCCACCACGGGCAGGTTGTTCTCTGCATAGCAGGCGGTGGTGCAGGCATTGCACCCCGTGCAGGCATCCAGATCGATGACCATGGCCCACTTGTAGTCCTTGCCCTTGTATTGCCCCTCATAGGGACGTCGAACCCGCAGAGAGGACCAGTTTTTGATCAGGTTACTCAGTGACATGTGCATTCTCCTTGGCAAGTTGCGCCCGATCCGCCCCGATGGTGGCCACCAGTTTGCGGTTTTGCTGCAAGCTCGTGGGACCCTCATCCTTCACCACAAGGGCATTTTCTCCCGTCTTCTTGATGATGACGCGCGTGGCATACAGGGCCAGCTCGCCAGTTTTTTCATCAAACATGGGGTCAAACAGCTTGAACGGATTGACGCCCATGCCGTCGGCATAGCGGCCATAGGCCGTATGTCCCTGCCCCAGCGGCATGGACACGGTGTCTGGCTGAATGCCCGGGAACAGATAGGCCTTGGCGCGCACCGATCCGGTAGCTGACTGGACCTCCAGAATATCGCCCTCGCGAATCTGCATTTCGTAGGCCGTTTTGGGGTGAATCTCCACCCAGGAATCCCACACCACCGTGGTCAAGGGGTCGGGTGACTCCTGCAGCCAGGGAAGATTGGCGTGGCGGCCATCGCGCAGGTCGGCGCGCACCGAGGGCACGAAAAAGAACGGATAATGCACGTCGGTATCCAGCGCCCGAGGGGCGTCCACTTGCACGACGCTGGCCCCGTCCTTGGACTCCAGCGTGGCCGCTGGCATGTCCAGGCGCAAGACGCCAGCGCGCAGGGTGTCTTCCCAGAATTCTTCGTCCCCGGCGTTGACCTTGAAAACAGGTTTTGCTTTGGTCACCGCCGTTTTCAGGTAGCTGTAATAGTCGGGGAACGCCTTGTACACCTCGGGGCGACGCAGTTTGGCCAACTCCAGCAGCATGTCGCCAAACCCCCGGGCTTCGGGGTAGAGCTTTTCCATGAGCGGTTGCTGGATCTGGATTTCCACTCCAGAGGGTTGATAGGACGCCACATGGGTGCCAAAGTCTTCCAGCGGCGAGAGCAAGGGCAGTACCAGATCACACTGACGGGCGGTTTCGTCCAGTTGGGTGACAAAGGCCACCTTGAATGGCACCTTGCTGAGATTATTGGCGAAGGGCAGGAAAGTCGGTGCGGTAAACACGGGATTGGTTCCCATCAGCAGCAAGGTCTGCACTCGCCCAGCCGACATATCCTGGTTGAGTTTGGCCAGAGCGCCGTAGGAACCGGTGGCAGAAACCAACTGCGGAAAGGGGTGGACGGAGGAACCGAGCAGGGATTTTCCGCGGTTGTCCAGAATCAGATTGAGCAGCTGAATGGCTGCTGCATTATTAAAGCCCCGCACATGGCCCTCGGCCGATGGGCCAGAGAGAACCAGGCTGGGAGTCTTCTCCCACAACATGCCCGCCAGATGAGGGATGGCATCCGCATGGACTCCGGTGACGTCGCTGACCGTGTCCTTGTCGTAGGGCTTGAGTGCTGCCACCAGATCTGCCGGCAGGGTATGGGAGTAGCTTTCGTGCGCCAGCAAGGCATGGGCCAGGCCGAGGGCAAAGACCCCTTCGGTGCCCGGTTTGATGGCATACCAGCGGTCCGCATTGGCGCCGGTGAGCGTCATGCGCGGCTCGATTTGCACCAGTGTGCCGCGTGGGGCCTTGCGAAAACGCGCGTATTGGGCCGCCATGTACACCGGCGAGACCCCAGACCCCAGAAAATCATTGCCAAAGGAAAGGATCATGCGCGCCTGGTCGATTTTCAGGACGGGCAAGGACTCGCCAATGACGGCTTTACTGGCCGCGCGTCCCGTGACCGTAGAGAGCGCATCGTAGATCACGTGATTGTCAGAGCCGAAGGATTCCAGCAACGCTTCCACCATGACTTTTTGGTGCCCGCTGATTTCCCCCGTGAGGAAAGCGATCTGATTGCCCGCAAGACTGCTGGCAGGACCCAAACGGCTGTTCAGGGAGGCCTGGGCCTTCTCCCAGGACACTGGCTTCAAGGTATCCCCTTCCCGCATCATGGGTGTTCTCAAGCGGTCCGGATTGTAGTGCACCTGCACCCCCGCCTGTCCCAGCCCGCAAATCTTGCCCGCACTGATGAGCGACTTGGGGTTCCCTTCCAGCTTGAGAATCCGCCCTTCACGCACACGCCCCATGATGCCGCATCCCGAGCCACATTGCGTGCAGGCGGAGGCATAGTACACACCAACCCCCGGCACCACGAAGTCTTCTGGCTGGACATAGGACATGACCAATTCTTTGCCGGATTCGATCGAGGTATTGCCACAACCCGCCAAGGTGGCGGCCGCTCCCCCAATGCCCAACACGCGTAGAAAATCGCGGCGATCCAATATACGACTACTCATACCATCCCCCTAGATTCTGATCTGGATTACTTGTGGCATTGCCAGCAGTCGTTCGGACCATTGCTGGTTTTTGTGGTGCTGGCATTTTCCAGGTGTTCTTTCTGGTGGCAGCTGATACACCACCCCATTGAAATGGCCTTGACCCGGCGTGCCGTCGTCATGGAAGCCACGTCACCATGGCAGTAACCACAGGTTTCCCGTATCGAACGTTTTTCC
Source organism: Ferrovum sp. (assembly GCA_027450105.1). Lineage (GTDB taxonomy): Bacteria > Pseudomonadota > Gammaproteobacteria > Burkholderiales > Ferrovaceae > JAJZHV01. The sequence continues at coordinate 8,434 of DAIDKJ010000030.1, read as the reverse complement.
CGGAAATAGAAGCGCTGAATGTGGCGCTCGTGGTTGAAACGCACGAAATCTGGCAGGTCATGGACTTTCTTCCAGGGAATGGGCTCTTTCTTGTCCCAATACTCGAAGAGCTTTTTGATGCGCGGTTTGTCTTTCACCGACTCGATCAGCTTATGACAGCCCATGCATTTGTCCAACCGGGGAATACCCGACACCGCACTGCGACGCGCATAGGTGTGACAGTACATGCAGTTGATCCCCATCTGCCCCGCATGGATGTTGTGTGGAAATTCGAAGGGCTGTTCCACCACCGGCCCCAATGCGTTGTACCCATCATCCGTTTGTGAGCCAATGGCTCCTCCCGGCACAAAAGGTTCTGCCAGGGCCGAACCCACCAAGGCCCAAAGGGACAACCATATCATCAGTTTCTTTATGCACACGTTCATTCCATGCACCCGCCCAGAAGTAAAAGTAATCCCCGATCGACCCAATACGGGACGACCACGACAACACCACAGGCGTTGCAAGCCCGTGGCGATTGGCCTTACCTGATGCTTGTCAGTAACTGCTGCCTGATCCTGAAACCCTGTAGCCCCAGAAACAACCGCCCTGGCTTTGCTTGTGGGCAAAGCCTGAGCACCGGGATGAAACGCCTGCCACTCCTGCCTGGGCGTTGCTGTACCTCACAGGCACGCCACAGACCACCGCAACCATGAGGACGATCCCCATAAAGGCTGGACCAAGTCCAGCATGGGCGCAAACAGACACTACAAGGGGCCGTCAAACCTTCCGGTGACGACCCACCAACGTTCCATCAGCACCAAAGGCACGAAAAGGTGCCCGAAGGCACCTTTTCGTACTTAAAACTAACTTTTTGAATTATTTGGGTTTAGCAACAAAGCCGTTGCAGTATCCGTTCGGAACGATTTCATCATCTCCGGGATACAGTTTGCACCCGTGAATTGCACCGGGATCATTTGGCTTGTCTTTATTAGGGATGAAGTTCATGCATTTGCTGCATTGTTTCTCGCCATTGGGATGGGTTTGAAACTTCAACGCGGCACGAACACCCGCATTTTGCTTGGCAAAAGCGGAGGTGGTGAAGCCCACCATTGGCGCTGCAACCAGGGCAATGGTGCCCATCTTCAGCAATTGACGACGTGATTGTTTGATATTGTCTTCCATGTTGTAACCCCCTCCAGATCGTTTGTTTTCGTGAACGGTATACCGCGCACACTTTGGATTGTGTTGACCATACAACTAAAGTGAACCGATGGCCAACGAGCTGCCGTCCAAAGGACGCTCGACAGACCACGAGGTAAAGCGTATCACCCATAAAACAGCCTTGTCAAACCTTTGACGCATTTTTTTCGCAACACCCAGTGAAGAATCTGGGCAACGCCTGCCAAAGAAACTTGATGTAAGACAAAAAAATGGCTAGCGAGAATTTGCGAATTAAAAAAAGCATGATAGACTTCGACACACGCACGGTTTGCCGGCGCGATGGAGTATTGATTTTTCGCACGGACAAGGCCGAAACGCGCAGCACGGGGGGCGTAACTGTTTATCGACATCAGATCGCAAAAACGGGATCGCACACATTTGATTGGCCACGGTATATCACTAAAAAGCCATTCCGGAGGGGGGTACATGAAAAAGACAATGATCAGGATTTCGTTGGGATTGACGCTGGCGTCCATGTTGACGAGCACTGCAGTGCTTGCAAGCGAAGAAGGGCAAATGGGCGGTGATATCGCCAATGGCAAGAAAATTTTCACGGAAGGCAAGGGTGCTGCTCCAGCCTGCATGACTTGCCACGGACCCACCGGGTGGGGAACCGAGGCCATGGGCGCTCCTCGACTGAACAACCTGGGTTATCCCTACATCGTCAAGCAACTCACCGACCTCTCTGAGGGGCGCCGTACACCTTCCGGTGCAGGAGCGGTCATGCCCATGTTTGCCCAGCAGTTGAGCGAACAAGACAAGCGAGATGTGGCCGCATACGTGAATTCCCTGCCCTTGGCCCCCACAGAACTTTCTGATCTGAAGGCCATCAAAGCCGATGGACAACCCGTTGGTGAAAAATACCTCGGTCAGGTCATCGTGAAATACGGTATTTACGGGAAGGTGTCGGCCTGCCAATCCTGCCATGGTTACAACGGTCGTGGGGCAGCACCCATGTTCCCCGTCATTGGCGAACAGAAATACACCTACTTGGTCAACCAGTTGCATAACTGGCGGGATGCCAGCCGCGCCAATGACCCTTACGGCATGATGCGTGCCATTGCCAAGAACCTTACGGATGACGACATCAACAACGTCGCCGCGTTCCTGGCCACGGCCCCTCGTACCACCGAAGGGAATACGCGCGTCCCCAATACCACGCACTAAGCGCGCCCGTTTTTCGTTCAGGATCCACCCAAACCCGCGCGCCCCTTGGTGCGCGGGTTTTGTTTTTAACTTGCGGTACCCCAAAACGCAGACTGACCCGATGGTCCTTGCGAAGGAAATTTCATGAAGATCAGCCAACTCAAGCTTGGCGAGAAGATTTTGTTTGGTATCGTGGCATTACTCCTGGTGTTTGCCGTGTTGAGCTTTGTCATGCTGGAAATTTATCGTTCTCGCCTCAATCACCCCATGTATCCCGCCACCACCACCTTTGATTTCACCCCCATCGGCAAACATGGCTCCGAGTTGTTTCGCGATCGGGGTTGCACCGATTGTCATCGGGCCCTGCGCAATGGGACCAACCATGGGGTAACCCTGGACGGAGTGGGTTCCAAACGTTCGCTGAACTACCTGATCAATTTTCTCAAAAGACCCGAAGCTACTTACGAAACCAAAACGGTGGATCATGGTCTGAACAAGGAGGCCGCCTATGTGGCAGGGCTGCCTGATACCGAATTGCACGACATGGCGGTGTTTCTGTCCGAACTAAAAGCGACCCAAGGTTCGCCCGACGCCGAGTTGCCCATGCCGGAACGCTCGGGGTTTGTGGATGAAATGGTGAAGATCTGGGCCCCCGACACCTGGAAAGCCGAACGCCACGACCTGCGACAAGACGCCATGAAACCCAATAACGAGAGACCCTGAGTAATGGCTACCGAACAACAACCCTTGCACCCCGGCATTCTGGATCACGAGTACACCAAATTCACCCTCTTGTTCGTTTATGCCTGCATTACCTACGCCATCATTGGATTTTCCTGGGGAGCCATCATGGGGGGGGTTCCCCTGTTTCGCATGTTTGTGGATACGGCC
>DAIDKJ010000030.1:0-5184 GCA_027450105.1 Ferrovum sp. | reverse complement strand
CCCCCATGGCAAGCTGATCCTGCTGGCCCACGGTCACATCAACCTGCTGGGTTGGGTGGAAATGGCCATTTTTGGGGCCATCTACTATTTCATTCCGCGCCTGGTCAATCGCCCCATCTACAGCATGAGGCTCGTCAAGGTCCATTTCTGGATGCATAATATCGGACTGATGGGCATGGTCATTCTGTTTTCCACGGCTGGGGTCATCGGCGGCTACGACCCCGGACCGGAAGTAGAGACAACCGTCACCCACCTCATGGCGGGGGTCGGGTTTTTTGGTACGCTGGTGCTGCTCGCCAATATCATCTGGGGCTACAACATCTTCAAAACCGGAAAAAAAGGCGTTTAAGTTCATGAAATACCGTCACCTGTCACGGGTTTTTGTAGGGCTTGTGCTCAGTGCCTCCCTGGCGGGATGCAATCGCCCACCCGGCGGCTCGGAATTGGGACTGGGTTCCGTGGCGCCACGCCTGCCCACCAAAACCCTGGCCGATGTGGGCGGTGACATGACCCGCATCACCACCTACCGTCAACCGGACGAGCGCATGTATCAATACTCGCTGGACCAGGCACTGGCCACAGGCAAGCCCATTCTTCTGGAATTTGCCACCCCAGGGCATTGCTCCATTTGCGACCGTCAGCTGCAAATCACCAAATCCTTGCTGGACAAGTATCAGGGGCAGGTTCTGTTTTTACATATGGATCAATACGAAAACCCCGAAGCCTTCAAGGCCTATCAGGTGATGGGAGACCCCTGGACCTTTGCCATCGATGGCAAGGGAATCGTGCGCTATCAGCAGCCGGGGCCCATGCTCTACAGAGAAATGGAAGGGGCCATCCAGTCGGTATTGCCCAAGCGGGCCGCCGCAACAGCGGCCAATTAGACACCCGGGTATGCCGCCAGATGCCTGACCAAAGCACGACCCACAGGACAACCCTTGTGGGCAGACTCAATCCTTCAAGGCACGTTCTTTATGGCTAAAGCCTGCTCGCTCAAACAGGACCGTCAGGGCATGCTCTGGGATTTGCTCTTGTACATTCCCACTGTGACGGCCTTATTAGCCTTCGCCGCCAATGCCTGGTACGCGGACAACAGCAATCTAGCCTATCTGCTGGTGTTTCTGGCCAGTTTTTTCCTGATTGCCGGGGCCAATCGAATTCTCAAAACCCGCCTCATGCTACTGCCCTCCTCTCCCATCGGCATCGAAGCCACGCGCCAGCAGGCCACCTTGCTGCTGCGCAATGGCCAGCGCATCAGCCTGATGAAAAACATCAAACTCTACCGGGACTTTTCCGGGCGTTCCTTTGGCTTGACTGGGTTGGACAGCACCGGGCGGCGCCTGCAGTTTGTGTTTCACAAAGGACAATTTGCATTGGAACAGGAGTATCAGGCCCTGCAAAATCTCTACAAACCGCTGGAGTCCTGAGGTTTTACCTTCATAGGCGCCTGGACATTCAAGCGCGCAAAATCTCCCCATCGCCGGAGTCCTGGGGCACCCTCAGCGGCGGCGCTTGAGCACATCCCAAGCCATGTAAGCAATGGCGCCGCCCACCAGCAAACAGGCGCCGCCCATCAGGCGGTACTCGGTTTCGGGGGGCACCATCCCCCCCACCAGCATATGCACCGTATACGCCGTCAAAAACAGGGAGCTGCAAGTCACCACCAGATAGACCAAGGCCTCGCGCAGAGAAATCTTCAAGGCTTGGCCCCTCCCGGTGTGCTGGAGGATGCGCCGGAGGATGCAGATGGGGCTGGTGAAACGGGTGGCACTGGCACCACTGGGGCTTGCGTTGAGGAAGAGCCGGGCACAGGCGCCTCTGACTGCGGTGGTGGAGGCTGATCCAGCGCCGGCTGCGGCAAGGCAGGCGCCAAATCTGGGCGGGTAACCGCCAGAATCACTCCCCCCGGTTGGAGCGTCACCGTTTCCAGATCAGATCCCAGCAGGGCCAAATTCTGCGTCAGACCCAGATTTTGAGTGGCGCTGGGCAACAGCAGCAAATGGGTCAAGCCCCGCAACAGGGCTTTTTGGGTGCCAGGGTCCTTGGCAACGGGGGGCAGCGGCAAGGCATCACAACGACAGGCAATCATGGTACGCGCCGGCCATTGGCTGGCCACGCGCAGGCGCGGCATGGGTTTTCCGGCATCGTCCGCCACGCGCCGCAAACGTTCCACATCATCGGCAAAGGTTTTGATGAGAAGATCGCGTTGCGAGAAGATCAGGTTGCGGTTTTGATCAAACCATTGCCGATCCAAGCGCAAGCTCACGGTTCCCATGAGCAACAACAATACCAGCAGCCACCCGCGTTGCGCCATGAACCCGCGCCCGGCCCACAGGGCACGCGGTTGCAGTAACCAGGCGAAGCCTTCATACAAAAACAGAACCAGGGTGAGGAACAGCCAGGTGCCATCGCTTTCGGTCACACCCAGCAACACCCCCAGCCACAGCGTACGCCCCCCCAAATCGCTCCACAGGGCAGAACGGCGCGCTACCAGCAGAACCCCCAGCGCAGCGGCCAGAATCAGCCCTTGAACCCAGGTTTGCACTTCCACCTCGGTGGCGAGCACGTCTTCACCCCAGAACAAGGCGGGTAATTGCGTGATGGGATTGCGCCAGCCACCCAGATCCGGCCACCCTCTGGAGAGCAACAGCGCCAGGAGGGTGAGCACCGCGATTCCCACATAAAAATGTCGCTGGCGCGTGGTATCCAGTGGCTGAGTGCGCCAGGACCAGAACAGGGCGAGGGGATAGGCCAGCCCCGCCGGGTGCACGCTCACACTAAAAGCGCACACCAGTAACTGGGCAAAGAATAGACCCCCGAAGATACGGGGTGTTTGCCGATAGGCGCGGTCCAGCCAAAACCCCGCCACAAACAGCGCCAGCAGGACCACCCCAGGGGCCAGGGCATCCAGTTGCTGTAATGTGAGTGGAGCAATCAGCAGCAACCCGGTTGCCAGCAAGGACACCTCATCCGAGGCCTGCAGATTGCGCCAGCGGTAGAGCCCATAGGCGCTGGCTGCCAGCACTGCGATCAGGAACACCTTGGCGGCGAAGACCTGGCCCGGCCACAGATAGCCCAGTGGCAGCCACAACAGGGCCCGCACATCCGGAGCACCCAAGGTAACCACCGAATTGGCCACCTGATCACCAATGGACCAGTCCAGCACCAACGCCTTGGCCCCGCCCTCATCCAACCCAAAGGGCAGGTGGCTCAACACCAGCAGCGTCAGCAGCGCCCACACACCCAGCGCAGCATAGCCAGCATAATGACGGGGAAAGGAGCCTGGCATGGGGGCTGGGGAAGTTTAGTGCAAACCCGCCGTGTAATCCGCCAGGGCCTTGATGTCTTCGTTGCTCAGGCGATGGGCGATGGTGCGCATGATGGCCGCTGGATCGTTGGCCCGGGTCCCGTTTTTGAAATGCTGCAACTGGGCTTCGGTATATTCCTGATATTGTCCGGACAAACGGGGATACAGGGCCGGGATGCCGCTTCCCGTTGGGCCATGACAACCGGCACAGGCTGGCACACCCCGATCCGCCTCGCCACCGCGCCAGAGTTTTTCGCCCACGGCCACCAGTTTGGCGTCCGTGGCCTGGGAGCGCTTGGGGGGTTGCGCCGCATACCAGGCAGCCACATTGCGCATGTCCGCATCGGTCATGGAGGCCACAATCCCGGACATGATGGGGTTGTTGCGCAGGGGTGGGGCCCCATTGACGGACTTCATGTTGTTCAACTGCTTGACAATATAATCAGGCAATTGTGCGGCCAAGTGCGGCTGGGTTGGAATCGGGCTGACTCCGTCCAAACCATGGCAGGCAAAACATACCGAACTGGCGATTTGCTTGCCCTTTTCGGCATCTCCCTGAACCGCCCACGCCGTCGAACCCATGCTCAGCAACAGCAACACCAGCAACGTCTTTTTCATTTAGGGACCTCTTTCCTTTTGGACGAATCGCAACCCTTTGGGGTCTGAACCGGGGTATTCTACCAGAAGTTATCTCGCAATGCGGCAAACCCGCGCCCGGTTTTACTGCGCCACCAAGCGCGCATAGCCCAGGGCCAGCCACTTGACGCCCACATCACGAAAGTTGACTTGCACGCGCGCATCCCCACCCCCGCCTTCGCATTGCAACACCACCCCGTAGCCAAACTTTTCGTGACGCACGGACTGTCCCATGTAAAAAGGTATGCCAGATGCTGGCGCTGCGGCGGTGGCCCGGGCTGCCGGTTGCCTGACATCCCCCGTCGGCTGGTCCATCAGCCGGCGCGGCATGGAAGATTTTGCAGCGGGTGACAACCAACGGCATAAGGCCGGAGGGATTTCATCGATGAAGCGCGAACGCAGCCCGTAACGCACCTGCCCATGCAGCATGCGGCTTTGAGCGCGCGTCAGATACAGGCGTTCCCGGGCCCTGGTAATGGCCACATACATCAAACGCCGTTCCTCCTCCAGGCCGTCGGATTGAGTCAAGGCGTTTTCATGAGGGAACAGGCCTTCCTCCAGGCCGCACACAAAAACCGCCTGAAACTCCAGCCCCTTGGCCGCATGGACGGTCATCAATTGCAGCGCATCCAGACCCGGTGCAGCTTCGTGTTCTCCGGATTCCAGGCTGGCGTGAGATAAAAAGGCCTGCAAGTCGCCCAGCTCCGATTCGTGCTCGAAGCTGGCGGCGGCGGCCACCAGCTCCTCCAGATTCTCCACCCGATCCGCGCCCTCCCGATCGGCCCGATAGTGGGCCAGCAAGCCGCTCTCCTGCAGCAACGTGGCCACCAACTCGGCCAAGGGCAGCGCAGAGGCCGCCACTTTGAGGCGTTCGATGCAGGCGAGGAAAGCGCTCAATCCTGCGCCAGCCTTTCCGGTCAATGTGCTTTGACGCGCCGCCTGATACAGGCTGATGCCCTGCTCCCGGGCCGTACTTTGCAGCAACTCCAGGGAACGTGTGCCTACTCCGCGAGGAGGAAAATTGACGACCCGCAAAAATGCGCCCTCTTCTTCCCCATGAGCGGCCAGGCGCAAATAGGCCATGGCCTGCTTGATTTCCAGGCGTTCGAAGAAACGCTGCCCACCATACACCCGATAGCCGATTCCAGCCGCGAAGAGGGCATGCTCCAGAACACGTGACTGGGCATTGGAGCGATACAGCAGCGCTATTTGGGACAAGGGCAGGCCCTCGGCCATCAAGG
>DAIDKJ010000029.1 GCA_027450105.1 Ferrovum sp. | reverse complement strand
CAATGTGCAACACCTGTTGTATTCCTGGTGATTGGCGAGACTAAAAAGTCCTTTGGCGGAATTCTTGAAAACTAAAAAACTAAATGATTATTAAGGAATTATTAAGGAATGATGAATTTTTTATGAGAATGGCATGATTCATGCTCCTCACAAGGCGCGGCCTGTGGGCTGTCACACTACGAATTTAACTTGACTCACAACGAGAGAATGTCCGGGAGGATTAATTTATGGGTAACAATACAATGATGGTTTCTTCTTCTGAGGGGAAGGCATCCCAGGCGCTACGCGGGGGATATGCTGGTCGTTTCAGTCTGCTGGCCGCCACCGCCCTGCTGGCCGTTTCTGGCCTGGCACAAGCCGATGTCACCTTGTACGGGATTGCGGATATGTCGGCTGTATCTGTTTCCAACGCTGCCGGAAATGGCGCGCCGGGGGGCACCACCGGTGGCAATGTGACCTCCATGGCCGACGGCATCTGGATGCCCAGCCTGCTGGGGATCAAAGGCAGCGAAGATCTGGGCAACGGCATGAAGGCCAACTTCAAACTGGAAGGCGATCTGTCCCTCACCAATGGTCAGATGGGCCAGTCCATTTATTTTCCGAAGGGCATGAACAACGGTAGCCCCATGTTCGATCGCTGGGCTATCGTCGGCTTGTCGGGCGCCTTTGGGGAAGTGAATGCCGGGCAACAACTGGATCCCCTGTTCGTTCAGTCCTTCCTCAATGGCGCGCGCGTGGCCCACTCGGGCTCTCTGGCCCTGAATGGTCAGCTGGCCTACGGTTCTGGGGTTGCCAACAATTCCATGGTGGGTGTGTTCACCAACGACATGATTACCTGGAAAAGCACCAAGTTCTATGACACTACCATCCAGTTGGGTTATGTGTTTGGTGGAGCAGCCGGTAGCATGGGCCCCAATTCTGGATTCAACGCCTTGATCAACTATGCGGCCAATGGCTTGAACCTGAACGCCGGGTACGAAGTCATGCATAACACCAATGCTGCGAGCAATCCTCTGACGGGTGGGGCGATTGGGCTGGTAAATCCCTCGGCCGAAACCCTGACCAAGGGTTTGGTAGGCGCCAAATACAACTGGAACGACTGGCTGTTCGCGGCTCAGGTCAACACCTTCAAGACCTCTGGGGTGCCCAATTGCACGGCTGGGGCTGGTGTTGTGGAATCCTCTATTCTTAGCCCTTCCACCTGCGTGGACTCCACCGGCTACGAAGTGGGTCTGGGCTATAACTTTACGCCCAAACTCCAGGGTGTCGTGAACTACGTGTCCATGAAGGATAACGTGAGCAATGTCACTCCCACGGTTTCCTCCGTCAGTCTGAAGTACACCATGTCCAAATCCACCAGCGTGTGGGTGTTGGCCGATCGTTCCGATGGCAAAGGGGTTGGTGGCTGGAACGCACTGTATAACGACGGCGCTGCAAACGTTGCGGCTGTTGGAAATGCCGTGCAGAACGCCCTGGCCTTGGGGATGACGCACTCCTTCTGATTTTTTTGATCCCCTCAGACATGATCAGCCCCGCCGCAAGGCGGGGTCTTTTTATGCATCTTATGCATCTTATGCATCGCGCAGGGCGCTCCGCCCGGATCGCCCTGCTCTAATCCGCCAGCCCTCAGATTTGGGCATGATTTGTGCATGTGCTCCCTCAATGGGTACGCTGTTGTACCATGCCGCCAAATTTTGCCATGCTTAATCATCACCCTATGATCCATTGCTTGCGTTTCCTTCTGCTCTTATGCCTGCAGGTTAGCGTACTGGCCGGCGAATTATCCCAGGCCGATGTCGTGCAACGCTACAAGGACCGCGTGGCTCGAGAAGGGGCGGCCAGTGCCAGTGGCAGCGCCCTGCGCGTGGGTGACAAGCTCAAGGATCCTCCCGTGTGGCCGCTGTATGATCAAGCCGCTACGGGTAATACGCCCGTGGGCTACGTGTTTGAAACCGAAGATTTAGCCCCCATTCCGGGGTTTGAGGGAAGCCCCATCGATTTGCTGGTGGAACTGGATGCCAAAGGCAACTACCAGAGCGTGGAGCTGGTGCATCAACACGAGCCGGTGTTCCTTAGTGGGCTGGGGCCTGGCCCCCTCATCGATTTTCTCAAACAATACGAAGGTGTTAACCTGGCCCAGGAGGTGACAGTGGCCAGCGGTTATGGTCACCAAAGCCGATCAGCCGGAGGTGGGTCCCATCGGGTGGTGGTGGATGGTGTGGCCAAAGCCACGGCTTCCATCCGGGTGGTCAATCAGACCATTCTCAATGCCGCCCTGGTGGTGGCGCGCGCCAAGCTGGGCTTTGCGCCCCGCAGCGGTTCGGCGTTGCCGGCCGTGTTGAAACCTGTGCCCTTTAATCCCATGGACTTTCAGACCTTGCTGCAAAAAGGGTATATCCAGCATGTGGTGTTGAGCAATGGCGATCTGGAGCACTTGTTTGCGGGGACGGACAACGCAGGGGAGGACGAAGAAGCCCTGCGTCATCCGCAAGACCTTTTCGCAGACTTGTATGTGGCCTATCTCAATGCGCCTCTGGTGGGCAAAAACCTGTTGGGTGAGGCCGGTTGGAAGGCGCTTCAATCCACCCTGCAGGATGATCGCCCCGTCTTCTGGATTGCCACGCGGGGACGGTATGCTCTGGTAGAGGAGGACTTTACCCCCGGAAGCGTGCCCCAGCGTCTGGAGTTGACCCAAAACGGTCTGCCCTACGAACTGCGTGACGCCAACATGGACGAAGCCAAAATCCCCCCCTTGCAGGGGATGACCTCGGCCCTGATCGTTGCGGGCATTCCCCATAGTGGACTGGACATGGGCCAGCCCATGACCTTCGATCTGACCGTCACGCGCACCCATGGGGCTATCATGTCCCAGATCACCAAAAAACAGATCACGCTGTCCTACACCTTACCCGCCCATTTGGTGGAATATCCCCCGCAACCCTTGCCGGAGTGGGTGCAGGCCTGGCAGGCGCGTTGGCCAGATTTGACGGTCATTGCCATAGCCTTGCTCCTGCTGACAGCCGTGTTGCTGCGCCCCCAAGCCATCAGCAGGAACCCAAGGCGGCTCAAGGGGTTTCGTCTGGGGTTTTTGGCTTTTACGCTGGTTTATCTGGGTTGGCATGCACAGGGGCAACTGTCCATCGTCCAAGTTACCGGGGCGGTCAAAACGCTTCACGCTGGGGGCAATCTCAGCAGTTTCTTGTATGACCCGATATCCCTGTTGCTCATTGGGTTTACCCTCATCAGTTGGCTCGTTTGGGGACGGGGCACCTTTTGTGGCTGGCTCTGCCCGTTTGGTGCCCTGCAAGAGTTCGTAGGGGTTGCGGCGCAACTGGCGCGCTTGCCCCAGCGCCATCTGCCTGCCGTCTGGCTGCCTTGGCTGTCCCGCATTCCCTTGTTGCTCTTGGGGGTTCTGGTCCTCAGCGCCTTTGCCTGGCCTACCCTGGCCGAGCGGGGGGTGGAGGTGGAACCTTTCAAAACGGCCATTACGGTGGGCTTCCAGCGGGAATGGCCGTACCTGTTATGGGCACTCTTGATGTTGGGAGCAGGCGCCTTCGTCTATAAATTCTTTTGCCGCTTTCTTTGCCCCTTGGGGGCGCTCATGGCCTTGGGAGGGCATTTGCGCCGCTGGAACTGGTTGCCACGGATTCCCGAGTGCGGCAAGCCGTGCCAAAAATGCAAAAACCTTTGCCAGTATCAGGCCATCAAACCCACAGGTGAAATTGTCTATACCGCTTGTTTTCAGTGTCTGGATTGCGTGGGCGTCTTTCATGATGATAATCGCTGTTCCCCCAAGCTTCTCTATGCCCGTAAGGGAAAAACCATCCGCATTCGCAGCGTGGCTTCCCATGATTGAGGAGGGGCTTGCACTGCAATCTGCTCGAGGAGAGTATTCATGGCTTTGATTCCGCAGCGGCGCCGGTTCTTAACCCTGATGGCCTTGGGGGTAGGGATTCCACTCACGGCCTACTGGACACGGCCTTCCGTGCAGATGGCCCTGTGGGAGGGCGAGGCTTTGGGGGCACCCGCCACCATTCGACTGTATCATCAGCAGGAGGGACGCGCCCAGGCGGCCATCCATGCAGCACTGGCCGAATTGGCGCGTCTGGAGTCTGTTTTCAGTTTGCAGCGCAGGGATAGTGCCCTATCGCGTCTCAATCGGGACGGTGAGCTCCATGGGGCACCGCCCGATTTGATGCGTCTGCTGCAGCGCGCCTTGCATCTGGCGCAATTGAGCGACGGCGTTTACGACCCGACGGTTCAGCCCCTGTGGACCTTGTATCAGCGTCATTTCAGCCAGCCCGGTGCGGACCCAGCCGGACCCTCGCCTGCGGCCCGGGAAGCGGCCTTGGCGTTGGTGGATTGGCGGGCCGTGAGCCTGCATCCCGAACAGGGCCATATCCGTCTGCAGCAATCCGGTATGGGACTGACCCTGAACGGGGGGGCACAGGGCTATATCACCGATCGCGTGGCCGAGGTCTTGCGCGCCTATGGGTTTGACCGCATGTTAGTGGATATGGGGGAACCCCTGGCGCTCTCCCATAAACCCGATGGCACAGCCTGGCGCCTGGCGCTGGCCAATCCCGCCAATCCCGACGAAGCGCTGGACACCATCGAAGTGGTGGATCGGTGTGTGGCTACCTCGGGGGGCTATGGCACCGTGCTGGATCCCGCCGGGCGCTTTACCCATATTTTCGACACGCGCACCGGGATGACTGCGCCCGCGTTGCAGGGAGTATCGGTCGTTGCCCGCTCGGGCATGATTGCCGACGGACTATCCACGGCACTGTTGATGGTGCCGCAAGCCAAACGCCTGGGTTTATTGCGGGCAGCGGGTGCCGAGCAGGCGATTTTCGTCACACCGCAAGGCATTACGGCGCATCTGATCGCTTAATCGCTACACTGAACAGGGCGCGCCGCGCAGGACCGCAGGCTGCTCAACCTCAGGACGCTCAATATCCCACCGGTCATTCCGCAATCAGGCTTTCCGGTACAAACCCAACCCGTAAGGCGCCCCAATGCTGGCCCTGTACCAGTATGGGCATAGATAGATCACTTAAAATTTCCCCGGTATCGCGCATGTACGTCTGCAACAGGCAGGGTTGCGTACTTTGTGCGGCCCGAAAGCCTGTGGGATCATTAAAAATCCGCTTGTCCCGGCTATGCGCCAGATCTTGCTCCGGATGGCCTGTCAAGGGCTGGGAGTACTTGCTGTTATGTGTGGGCCCATAGCCATTGACGTCTACACAGAGGGCAAACGTGGCCCCTTTGGCCTGTTGCAGCACTTCGTCGATGACCGGCTGGATTTGCTTTGCAAATTCCCGGTCATAGTTGGTGCTGTATTTTTGCGGCTTGGTGTTGGGGATGGGGCGATAGTCCCGGTCAAACAGGGAGAGTCCCTGCTGCGCCATGCCTTCGAGCATCCCCTGCAACCGGTCACGATAGGATTTCACCAGATCCAGGTTGAAATCGAAATTTCCTGCTCCGATGCGAAATTGCGCCACCATTTCCTGGATTTTCTCAGTGGAAAGACGCAGGTGATTGGAGTTGTTCAAAGACTCGGTCATGCTGGTGTTGATTTGCACTGCCATCTGCCGGATTTCGGTGACATGGGCGTGGGTTTGATGATTGGTCTGACTGATTTCGTTGGTGGCATTGGAAATGCGGCTTAATTGGCTATCAGCTGCTTCAAAATCGTGAACCATTTCCATGAAGAGTTTGGAGGCAGAATGGATCAGGGTCTGAGCGGTGGACTGTGCCTCGTGAATGCTGCGACTTTCTACGGTGGTTTCCTCCACCAGATGAGTCACGGTGTTGATGCTGCGGGAAATTTCTTCCGTGGCCTCGTGTACCCGTTCTGCCAGGCGACGGACTTCATCCGCCACCACGGCAAATCCGCGTCCGGCATCACCCGCTCGGGCGGCCTCGATGGCGGCATTCAGCGCCAGCAAGTTGGTTTGATCGGATACTTCCCGAATAAGTTGGACAATGTCGCGAATACTGCTGGAACTGCTTTTGAGCTCATCCACCTTGAGGATGAAACGCTCCAATAGCTGCCCGATGGTATCGATTTGGGAAGAAGCGTGCTGCATTTCCAGTTCGGAGTGCCGGGATTTTTCCAGGTTGGAGGCCATCGCGCTGGCAATGCCGTGGGTATGATCATCCACCTGTTGAATCACCTGTGTGGCGTTTTCACTGGCATCAAAAACCGACTGGGTCAAGGTGTCCTGGTGAGAGGAAACCTTTGCCGTATTATCAATCAGGTGACTGACGCGGGCCGACTCGGCGGCGATGTTGACCCCTTGGCGCCGGATACAACGGATGATCTCGCGCAATTTGAACAGGAATTGGTTGAAGGCCTCGGACAAGACCCGGATTTCATCGTGCGTGGACAGGGGAAGATTGCGTGTCAGGTCTCCTTCACCCTTGCCCATTTCCTGTAGCAAGGCGACGATGCGGTTAACGGGCTTGACGATCAGATGACGCAAATACCAGATGATGAAGACCGTGCAAACCAGAGACATCAGAGTCAATCCCAGCATGCCCAGTTGGGTGGTTGCCATGGTTTGTTGCACGGCCTGTTGGTTGGCTGGGGTGAGTGATACCCCGGCCAGTAGAGCTTCCACGCGATGGTTTTGCCAAAATAACAGGAATAGTCCAGCCAATTGAAACAAAAAGACCACAGTAAAGGCAGAGAGTTTTTTGGTCAATGAATCCCAGAACAGGATTTCTATCTGCTCATACCAATGACGCCAACCCTTCATGTTCACCTCCCGATGATTATGTGTGGACTGGAGCAACACACGTGCCACAGATGAGCCTACCTGTTTTATCGACCGGAATTGCCAAAAATTAACCAGAAAGTCCCCTGAAAAAAGTTTAGACTCCAAATAATTCAATTGGTTATAAGTGCTTGACAGATCGCCTTCCGAGGAAAGGAAGGCCGTTGATAGGGGTTACCAGCCATTTTTCCATGGGATGGTTTGCGAAAAGAGGGGGTTGACGCGTCAGGTTCGGAATTATTTCCTGTGGGTGTGCCAGGAACTGGGAGGTAAAGCGAGTTGACTGACCCAATACGGATACCGCCGATACAGGAGTGTTGCTTCTGTTTCATTTTGGCACAGCGGTACAAGGGCCTTGGTAAGGCTGTTAGGCCATTGGATGATCTGTTGTTTCTGGTTTGCGCTTCTGTGGATTGAGATGACTCGCCAAGCGTGTTACAGGCAATTGCTACTAGTGCACTGAAGGGCGTAAAAAGGACCTGTTCCCTGGGGCAGGGTACTTCCGACGAGTGCAAAACCGATGGTCTTGCCATAAAAAAAGGACATGCCAAAATCCGCCGACCCACTGGAACCCGGGTCGACCACATCGTTGAAGGCGGCGTTGGCAGTAAAATTGAGCACGCTGCTATCCAGCACGCCAAATTCCACGGGTAGCGGGTTGGGGTTGGCAGGAGTCGTGGTATTGGAGGA
Source organism: Ferrovum sp. (assembly GCA_027450105.1). Lineage (GTDB taxonomy): Bacteria > Pseudomonadota > Gammaproteobacteria > Burkholderiales > Ferrovaceae > JAJZHV01. Next base: position 4,600 of record DAIDKJ010000029.1, on the reverse strand, counting down.
AAGGGTTGCGGAATAGAGGGTATAAGAGCCTGGCGCATAATCGCCGTTGGCGTTGAGCGTGAGACCGGGCAGGGTGATGTAGTTGTAAACCGAGCCACTATCGATAAAGGATTGGGGATAGGCTTGGCCTGCGATGGTGGCGTTGAAGTAGGTGGAAAGATCCGAGGGAAGAATACTGAAGCCCGCCAGACTGTTATCGGCCTGGGTATTGAGACCAAAGGTGAGTGTGCCGGTCACGCTGGGTTGCCCACTGGCGGGAATGGCCGGAAATTGAAGCAACACGCCATTATTGTCGAGCGCAAAAAAAGCCACAGGGTTGCTGACCTGACTGGAAAGCGGGAGGTTGGTGGAGGTACAGCTTCCTGCGCTGCACGTGTAGTAAGACCCCTGATCCTGAATCAGGGGGCCCACGCCCAGAATGCCGTTGCCACCAATGCTGGCCAGATTGCCAATGTCCGTGCCTGTGCCTGTGCAGGAAGCGGGAGCCGGGGGGAGGGACGAATCAGCCACCAGTTGAACGGACACATTCTTGGCCAGTTCACCGTTCATTTGCAAACTGGCTGTGTGAATACTGCCCCACATGAAGCCACTGACAAAGGTGGTACATTCCGCCACCAGCGGTCCATTTTGAATGGCGGGGAGGTTTAAATTCGTGTTGACGGCACTGGCCAGCAAACGCAGACCATAAGAGCCGGTATCCACAAGCACGTGATCGATGGTTTGACAAACGGCGGGTTGGGTACTGGCGTTACACAAATTGATGGAGACGAAGGGGGTGTTGGTACTGTATGCCCCCAGGGCACTGGCGGCCGGGTTTTGCTCGATGATCACATTCACCTGGTTGCTGGGGGCACCCTGGGTGTTGGTCACGGGCAGGGTTTGGGGGAAGGTGGCAGTGGCATTGGAGCCATTGGGAAGCGTGCTGGTGCCCCCGCCGTAATTGCTCGTGGTTCCGGACGTGTAGCCGCCGGAGTAGCCCATGAAGCCGACATCCGCGCCCCCTCCGCCACAACCGGAAAGCAACAGTAGACAAGAGATGGGCAAGAGCAGCGCAACTGAAAGGTTCTTCATGGTGGGGTCAGGGCTCAATGCCGAGCGTGGTCAGGTTAAGGCCTTGGGGTACCAGCGCAGGAAGATAGGCCCAGCCAGAATAGGCGCCCATGTGTCCGCTGGTATGGGCCACCAGGCCTGCAGTCTGCACCCGCAACGGGGCATTCAACCCCAGGCGGGGACGTGCCTTGAGTGCTGTGTTGTAGCTTTGGAACGAAGCGCCCAGAATGGCGGAAAGATCGGGAATCATGGGGCCTTGCCAGCGCAGAGCAAACACAAAGCCTTGGGCAGACCATTGAGTCACGCTTACCCCCTGGGGCGTTATCAGGGTTTGTTCACGCACCCCCGAAGGAACCGGCAAGGCCGCCAGACGGGAGGACCCGGAGGGCTGAAGAGCGCCTTCGAGGGCCAGGCGTTGATCGCTTCCGCCCAAGGCGGCGCCGACCACACGGGGCAGCAGCAAAGCTCCCGCCAGAAAAAGTAGAACAAGGTGTTTTGATTCTGAATTCAACCGGTGCTCCATGCGCGTGGCCTTTTCATTCCGGCAATTTTACAGGCTTGTTTCACATACCCGTAAGGGAACAATCGAAACAGGGCGTTACGATCTTCTCCGCGGGTTTCTGCCAGATGGCGGATCACGAACCGGGCATCAGGGGCAACCTGATGGTCCGCATAGAACGCCCGCATGAAATATAGCACGTCCCAGTGAATATCCGTGAGTTCGATCTGTTCGGTCGCTGCAAGTTCCCTTGCAATCGATTCAGTCCAGTGGTTGGGTTCGATCAGATAACCTTCCTCATCGGTGGGGGCGGAAAGCGATGTGGTGTGCATGGTGTTTGCCTCGGTAAAAGGGAAAGACTTTGTTTCGTCATTTTTACCATGAAGCGCCGTGACAATTCTCAGACTACGTCCAAAAATCCAAGAGTCTACCGCTTTGGAGAGCGAGGGATCCCCGCAACGGGGAGGCCCATTGGGTGGATCTGTGCGATGGTCTTTGTGTTAGGGTAGCCAGGGCAAAGGCTCTGGTCGTTGAATGGCTGTGACGATGGCCACAAACATATACCCTTTTCCCCAACGGGTTTTTACCAATTCTGTTTCGGAAAATTGGCGCAGTTTCTTGCGAATTTTGAAGACCACGTTATCGATGGTGCGTTCGGTGATGTGAATCTCCCGATCATGAATGGATTCGAGCAGAAATTTTCGGGTGAGGAGTTTATTGTTGGAGCGGGCCAGGCAATGCAAAACGTCAAAATCCCTGCCGGTCAATGGGATGGTTTCGTTACCGCGATGAGCGAGTTCGCGCGTTAAAGGGTCCAAGGTAAATTCGTCAAAGGCCAGAAGATCTCGCATCGAATGCTGGGCATGTTGGGAAAGACGTTGAATCAGTCGTTTGGCCCGAACGATCAATTCCTTCGGGTCTGGTGGTTTGGGCAGACAGTCATCGGCACCCGACTGCAACCCCACTAAACAATCTTCCTTGCCTTGGGTGCTGAGCATGATAAGGCCAATTGCTGGAAAATGGGCGCGCGCATGGAGAATGAACTCAAGGCCGTCCTCTTCCCTCAAATTCCGCGTAACGAAGGCGAGTTGAAAAGGCATTTGATTCAATAATCGTTTTGCCTTGACGATGGAGTCACAGTAAAACATTTTAAAGCCGTCGTTCTCCAGGGCGGGTCGTAACATGCCGACAAGTGCAGGGTCGTCCTCTAGGAGAAGGGCGCGAAAGGGCATGGCTGGTCTCCGGCAAAAAAAGTTCAGGTAGACTATCCAGACTATTTCAATCTTTCAATCATGAAATTTATAATTGATAAGGAATCGGGTATGTGCGCCACTCAAATCGATCCCCAGTTGCTGGCGATCTATCAACACAGTGATTACCGTGTTTCTGTTGCAGGACAAAATGACTTTCTATTGAGACCAGGCCTGCCATCACCAGAGTTACTAGCGGTGTACCAACGATATGCTGTGTCGAGTGCTTGTTTCATCAGTGCCTACAATCCGCGCAGCGAACCGCGCACGCTGGAAGAGAATGTGGCGGCGCAGCAAGAACTACTCAAGGCTGTGGAAGCCCTGGGGCATTCTTTTCTGCCAGGCATGGGTGAAGACTCCGAGGGTGGGTGTGCCGGCGAACCTTGTCTGCTGATCTTGGGAATTTCCCGGGATCAGTCCTTGAATCTAGGCACTCGGTTCGAACAAAATGCCTTGCTGTGGATGGAGGCCGATGCCATTCCACAACTATTGCTTCTGCGTTAACATCACCCCCCCAAACAGGGAACCAACGGAATGGATCAGACTTCCCAAAACCGCGCCCAACAAGTGGCCCAAGCACTGCTGGAAGGCTTCAATCGACACTATCGTCTGTTTCGTGAGGTCAGTCAGAATGCCTCACGCTTGTTTGATGAAGGCGATTGGCAGGCGCTACAACAGGCAGCTACCGAGCGCATCAGCTTTTATGATCAACGCGTCAACGAAGCGGTCTATCGTTTGGTGCATGAGTTTTCTGCAGATACCCTGGCCGATGAAGTCTGGTTGAAGATCAAACAGGAATACATCCTGCTGCTGACCGCTCACAAACAGCCTGAACTGGCCGAAAGTTTTTTCAATTCTGTTTGCTGCCAGATTCTGCACCGTGCGTATTACCATAACGCCTTTATTTTCGTTCGCCCCGGGGTCTCTACCGAGCATATCGACTCCGAGCCACCAGCCTATATCAGTTACTATCCGCTGCGGGATGGTTTGCGTAAAACCTTGCACAACGTTCTTGCGGATAAAGGGTTCAAACGCCCCTTTGCCAATGTGCGCCGCGATATCCGGCGCGTGTTGCGGATTTGGCGCATGCAGCTTCCCTATCCCTTGGTGCTGGAAGCCAATCACCAAATTCAGGTACTCAGTGGCGTGTTCTACCGCAACACCTCCGCCTACATCGTGGGCAAGATGATCAATGGGGGTCAGCAGTATCCTTTTGTGGTGGCTATCATGCACGAAGCCACAGGAAAACTGGCCGTAGATGCCCTGCTACTGACTCGGGAGCAATTGGCCATCCTGGTCAATTCCAGCCGCGCCTATTTCATGGTGGACATGGAAGTGCCGTCCGCCTATGTCAACTTTTTGCACAGCATGTTGCCAGAAAAGGCCAAGTCCGAGCTGTATAGCATTTTGGGCCTCTATAAACAGGGGAAGACGCTTTTTTATCGGGATTTCCTTCATCATCTCAAGCATTCCAGTGATGAGTTCATCATCGCGCCGGGAATTCGCGGCTTGGTCATGGCGGTATTTACCCTGCCCTCTTATCCCTACGTATTCAAAATCATCAAGGATGTGATTGCCCCTCCCAAACAGATCAACCGTGATCAGGTCATGCAGAAATATCAATTGGTCAAGCATCATGATCGGGTAGGGCGCATGGCCGACACCTTGGAATACTCCGACGTGCCGTTCCCGAAAGCGCGCTTCACCCAGGAGTTGCTGCAAGAATTGCGCGCCTTGGCGCCCTCGTCCATAGAAGAATCAGAACATACGGTGCTGGTGCGCCATTTATATATCGAACGTC
>DAIDKJ010000028.1 GCA_027450105.1 Ferrovum sp. | reverse complement strand
GTCCCACCAGCGTCGTGTACGGAAAAGCCTGAGCTCAATGAGCAGCCCCCTGCAAAATTACGAAAGTCTTTCAACCCTCATGGGGTTGATGCAGGAGGCGGCTGCCCAGGGTCAATGGGATCGGTTGACCGAATTGGAAAAGCAATGTCAGGCCCGGGTGGCCGTGATGCGTCAGGTGGACCCCCAAACCACGCTCGATGCCGCCGAGCGCGCTCGCAAAAAAGCCCTGATTCTGAAAATGTTGGCAGATGATGCCGCCATTCGTCACCACACGCAGCCCTGGATGCAAAAGGTGGAAGCCTTGTTACAGACCAATCGGCGCGAGCAGCAGGTGCGTCGAGCCTACGCCCCAGGCTGAAAGGGGGAAGCAGGATGCTTCCGGTTGAACTGCTCAGTGCCCTCAAGGCCTATGCCCAGAATCAACCTTCGGTATCCGCCGGTTCCACGGGCGCCGCGGGCGCGGGGTTAGCCCCCGCTTTGCAGGAAGGGCAACAGGTTCCCGGTTTTGTGTTGGCGCAGGTCTCCGAAGGGGTATTCAATGTCCGCATTGCCGGACAGCTCATTCAGCTCAATCTACCCGCCACCACCCAAACCGGCGAAACCGTGCAGTTGCAGGTGGTGTCCCTGCAACCGCGCCTCACCTTTGGTTTGCTCTCCAATGCAACCGCCCAGGTCAGCACCAATGCTTCCCAGTTGAGCGATGCGGCGCGCCTGCTCTCCAGTCTGCAGCAATCCCAACCGCCAGCTACCAAGGCCCTGATCCAGGGAAGTGGCGGGACGCCGTTGGTGTTGCCGGAGGGTTTGCCCAGCACTCAGGAATTGGCGCAGGCGCTCCAGCAAACCATTGCCAACAGTGGTTTGTTTTACGAGTCCCACCAGGCCCAGTGGGTGGGTGGCGAACGCTCCACCGCTCAAATACTGCAAGAGCCGCAAAACCAATGGTTGCCCGGGCAGAGTCAGAATGCCTCTGCCACACAGGCCCTGGCGCTGTCGAGTGCCGGGCCCGATGCGCTGCTAACCCCGCTCACTTCGGGCATTTCACCAGGGGCGACGCTTCAGGCTGCGGGTAATCCCAACATGTCGCCAGGTGCTGCGGGAGGGTCTGCCCATTCCGGAAGCCCCACGCCCACGGCAGCTCCCTCTGCCGCTCCGGGACCGGCCTCGGCCCAGCCTGCTGCGGGTCTGACGGCGCCTGCGGCAGCCAAGATGGCGCTGTATTCGCAAACCACTGCGCTGGGTGCAGCGTCAAACCAGACAACCGCCGGCAGTATGCCAGGGGTCACGACGGGCGCCACCATCGGCAACAACAGCACGCCTTCCACTGCGCTCCCTGCCCCGGTTTCGGGGCAAGGCAATGCGGCTACATCCTCGATTCCGGCCCACCTGCAACCACTGGTGCAGCAACAATTGACGGCGCTGGAAACCGGGCGTGTCTTCTGGCAGGGGCCGGTGTTTCCGGGGCAAACCATGGATTGGGAAATCTGGCAGGAACACCCGGATAACGCTTCCACGGGCGGTGCCCAGTCTGCCAAAACCTGGAATACCGCACTGCGCCTACAATTGCCCCATCTGGGAGTGGTGGAAGCACGGATGCAGTTTGCCCCAGCGGGCATGAATCTGCTCATCCAGACCGCAACGGCAGATGGCCTGCAAGTGCTCTCAGAGTCCCGTGCCAGTTTGCGCGCGGCCTTGGTCGGTTCGGGCATTCCCGTCACCCAGTTGCGCGTGGTGCAGCAACCCGCCTGAACTTTGACGTGGACTACTGACACCGCCCGCGCAGGCTCTAAAGTGTACACTGTCACGCAGTTCTCAAAACTCTGGTAGATTGCGTGCTTGGCCGGTTTTTTGGCGCATAGACTCTCACGGGAGTAACGATCATGGCCGAAACGGACCCTAAACGTCAGACAGCAGTGGCTCTGGCCTATCAGGGGCAGGGTCCGGCGCCGCGTGTGGTGGCCAAGGGACGTGGGATGGTGGCGCAGGCCATCATCCAGAAGGCCAAAGAACATGGGGTGTTTGTACATGAATCGGAAGGGTTAGTGGGTTTGCTCATGCAGGTGGAACTGGATGACCAGATTCCCCCTCAACTTTACCTGGCCGTGGCGGAATTGCTGGCCTGGCTGTACCGTTTGGAAAGAGGCGAAGCCTCATTGAGTGAGAAACCAAAAGTATGAGTCATGATGTACCACTCACCGTGGAATTGTTTCCGGGCGGCGGTGAAGAGGAATTCGAAATCGTCTCGGCGCGGGAAATCTATTTCATTCTGCGGGATCTGGCCAAGCATGGGGAGCGCGTGGCCTTGTATTACGATCGTCGCAGGGAAGTGTTTACTACCTCGGTGGTGGATGCCGATGAAGATGGCTTCTGGCTGGATTGCACGCAAAGTCGTCAGGAAAACCTACGCATTGCGGGCAGTGAAGGCATCGTATTTGTCAGTTCCCACCATCATGCCAAGGTTCAGTTCGAAGTGGAGAATATGGAACTGGCCGATTATGAGGGAACAGATACTTTTTACGCCCCTCTGCCCGACTCCTTGCTACGGATTCAACGTCGGGATTTTTATCGGCTCTACATGCCGAATGGCGCGCTGAAATGTAAAGTGATCTTTCCGCCGGCCAATGCGGGAGATCCTCCCCGCGAACGCGAATTGTCGGTGCGCGACATCAGTCAGGGTGGCTTGGCCCTGTATTGCGAAGAAGCTGATCCGGATTTTCAGGCGGGGAAAGTCATTCCAAACTGTACCCTCCACCTGGGGCCCGAGGTGGAGATCACTTTTTCCCTGCAGGTCCGTTACGTGGTGGTGACTCATCTGCAATCAGGGGGCGGGAAAGGCTGCGCAGGATGTCGCTTCGTGGGCCTGAACAATCGCATGAACGCCCAGTTGCAGCGTTTCATTACGCAGCAACAAAAAGCCGCCATGCTGTAAGGTTGCGAAACCGTCCTCATCATATTCCGCAAGGGTTCAGCCAGCCACATTCGTCCGGTGTTTTGCCATCATACGGTCATGTTCATGATGTCGTTATAGGCGCTCACCAGTCGGTTACGCACCTGAATGGTGGCTTGCAAGGAGATATTGGCTTTTTGCATGCCGATCATGGCGTCACTCAGACTTACCCGGGGGTCTCCTGCGGCAAAACGTTGCTCCAGGGTTTGGGCCTGATTCTGGGTTTGCGCCACCTGATCCAAGGAGGACTTCAATACTGTGGCAAAATCCACGGCCCCACCCGAACCAGTGGAAACTCCCCGGCTCGATCCAATCCCTGGGCTTGAGGTATTGAGCAGAATGGGGGTTCGTCCTTCTGCCTGCGCCACCGCAGCACGCATTTGTGAGAGTAAACTATCCACTGCTGATACGTTCATGACCTGATCCTCCTTCGCCACACGCCCACTGTAGGCCAAAAGAGATCCGTATCATGCCTGGAATACCTTGCCGAACACCCGCTTGTTTCGCCGTTTGAGTGGCTGCATTCTTGTAATAATGGCACTAACGCCTATTCGGTTTAGGGATGGATGACTGGAGTACCATGGCTGAACTCACTGCAACTTCGATGTTTTCCCAAACGCTTGGACGGCTCAGCGGACAGCAAAAAATGGGTCTGGCGGTGGCGCTGGCAGCGCTCATTGCTTTGGCGGTGGGTCTCTGGTTATGGGGTTCCACGCCGGAATACCGGGTGCTCTACAGCAACCTGAACGACAAGGATGGCGGCGCCATCATCGACTCCTTGCAACAGATGAATATCCCTTATAAGTTTTCTGAAGGGGGCGGAGTGTTGATGGTACCCGCCAGCCAGGTGCACGAGGCTCGTCTGCATCTGGCCGCTCAGGGCTTGCCCAAGGGGGGCACCGTAGGCTTCGAATTGATGGAAAACCAGAAATTTGGCACCAGCGAATTTCTGGAACAGGTCAACTATCTGCGCGCCATGGAAGGAGAATTGGCCCGTTCGGTGCAAACCTTGGGCCCGGTCCAGGCGGCACGTATTCATCTGGCCATTCCCAAACCCACGGTTTTCGTCAAGGAACAGCAAAGCCCCGGCGCCTCTGTGGTGCTTTCCTTGTATCCCGGACGTACGCTCGATGCCGGCCAAGTGAGTGCCATCGTGCATCTGGTGTCCAGTAGTGTTCCCGGCATGACCCCTAAAAATGTGACGGTGGTGGATCAGAATGGAACGCTGCTCAGCGCCCCACCAGAAAACGGAGGCTTGATGCTGGATGCCAGCCAGCTCAAATATATCCATCAGATCGAGTCTGACTATGGCAAACGCATCGAGGAGATGGTGGCTCCCCTCTTGGGTGCTAAAAATGTGCATGCTCAAGTGACGGCCGATGTGGATTTTACCCAGTCCGAGCAAACGGCCGAAAGCTATAAGCCCAATCAACCCCCCAATCCGGCCTCGGTGCAGAGTCAACAAACACTGGAATCCAGCAGCCAAAATGGTACCGGTGCCTCGGGGGTGCCCGGTGCCTTGAGCAACCAGCCGCCCGTGCCTGCCACGGCCCCCCTGAACACACCTCCCGCGCCTGCGCCTGCGGGGGCTGCTGCGTCAGGCAATTCCCCGGCGGCTGCGGTGCCAGCCTCCACGACACAAACTCAGTCGGATAGCCGGCGCGAAACCACCACCAACTTCGATGTGGACCGCACCATCAGCCATACCCGTCTGCCCGTAGGAGGAATCCGCCGTTTGTCTGTGGCGGTGCTGGTGAACAACATCACGGTAACCGATAAGTCTGGCAAGGTCAGCACTCGCCCACTCAGTGCTGCTGAAAAAACCCAGATCACCGCACTGGTGAAGGACGCAGTGGGGTTTGATGAGAAACGCGGGGACACGCTCAGTTTGCTCAATAGCGCCTTTGACGATCAGAAGGAAGTGATCCCCGAAGTGCCCCTCTGGAAACAACCACAAACCATCGATTTGGCCAAGGATGTCCTGAAATATGGCGCGATTCTCGGACTAAGCCTGTTCCTGATCCTGGGGTTCATCCGTCCGGCCTTGCGCAATTGGAATCGGGCCATGCTGGCTGCGGCAGAGGCGGAGCGCAACCAGCGGGAGCAAGAGGAACTGATGAGCCCCATGGATCATACGCTACCCCAGTCGCATGCTTTCGAACATAATCTGGGAGCGGCGCGCCAGATGGCGCAGCAGGATCCCAGAGTAGTTGCTTCGGTGGTCAAGGAATGGGTGAGTGGAAATGAGTGATGAGGGGGTCAACAAAAGCGCCATTTTTTTGATGACGATCGGTGAAAGTCAGGCCGCCGAGGTGCTCAAGCATCTGGAGCCCAAGGAAGTGCAAAAAATCAGTGCAGCCATGGTGGCGCTCAAGGGGTTGTCCCGGGATCAGATTTCGGGGGTCTTCAACGAATTTCATGAAATGGCTTCCAAAAAAACCTCCATCGGGATGGACGCCTCCAATTACATCAAAAACATGCTCAATCAAGCCCTGGGTGATGACAAGGCAGCGGGTCTGATCGAGCGCATTTTGCATGGTGGGGATACTAGCGGAATCGAAAGCCTGAAGTGGATGGACCCAGCTTCCATTGCCGAACTGGTGGGAGGCGAACATCCCCAGATTGTGGCGACTATTCTGGTGCATCTGGAACCCGACGTATGCGCAGGTGTGTTGGCGGTTTTCAACGAGCGCTTGCGCAATGACGTGATCTTGCGTATTGCCACGCTGGACGGGGTACAACCCCTGGCGCTGCGAGAACTCAATGATGTCTTGACCAAATTGCTCACCGGAAACGCGGCCACCAAAAAGCGTATCAAGGGGGGGTCGCGCGCTGCCGCAGAAATCCTCAACTTCATGGGGGGCTCTGTGGAAGGTTCGGTGCTGGATGCCCTGCGGGGTTACGATCCGGACCTGGCGCAGAAGGTCATCGATGAAATGTTTGTGTTCGATAATCTGATCGATGTGGATGATCGGGGCATTCAACTGGTATTGCGGGAAGTCCAGTCCGAGTCCCTGATTGTGGCGCTCAAGGGGGCCAGCCCCGAACTGCGGGAAAAAATCTTCAAGAACATGTCGCAGCGTGCTGCCGAGATGATGCGTGAGGATCTGGAAGCCAAGGGGCCGGTGCGCTTGAGCGAGGTAGAGGCGGAACAGAAGGAAATCCTGAAAATCGTGCGACGTATGGCCGATGAGGGGCAGATTGCGCTGGGCGGTAAGGCGGACGATGCCTATGTCTGACCAAACCCTGATTCCCAAGGAGCAAATGACCGCTTATCAGCGCTGGGAGCTCCCCAGTTTTGACGCCAAACCACCGCCGCCGGAAGTCATGGTGCCCGAGCAACCCTTGCCCACGGTTTCGCAAATGGAGCAATGGCACCAACAGGCCCTGCAGGAAGGCTATGAAGCTGGTTATGCCGCTGGCTTGCAGCAAGGGGTTCAGGATAGCCAGCACATCGCCCTGGTGCTGACCCAATTGCAACAGCAAATCAAACAACTGGATCAGCAATTGCTGCAATCCTTGATGGATCTGGCTCTCGAATTGGCCCGTCAGGTGGTGCGTCAGGCGCTGCAGATTAAACCGGAGCTGGTTTTGGCCGTGGTTCAGGAGGCGGTGGCCAGTTTGCCTCACTTCAACCAAACGGCGCATCTGTTTCTGAATCCGGAAGATGCTCCCTTGGTGCGTCGGGCCTTGGAAGATACCCTAAGTCACTCGGGATGGAAAATTTTGGAGGATAACCGTCTGGCCCGTGGAGGATGTCGGGTGGAAACTGCCCATAGTCAGATCGATGCTTCGGTGGGCAAACGCTGGCAGCAAGTGGTGGCCAGTATCGGACAGAACACCGAGTGGTTACAGACATGAACGCTCCGGTACCATCTGGCTTTTTATGGCAACAGCATCTGGATCGGGCGCGCGCGGTGGTTTCCCAATGCAATCCGTTGCAGCTCAGTGGTCAGTTGACTCGGGTAACGGGGTTGGTCATGGAGGCCGTGGGGCTGCGCATGCCCGTGGGCAGCACCTGCTGGATCGAGTTGCCCAATCATCGGGTGGAAGCAGAAGTGGTGGGGTTTTCGGGGGAACGCCTGTTCTTGATGCCGGAAAACGATGTGCATGGTCTGGTGCCGGGCGCGCGCGTGATTCCGGCCCAACCCCTCGTTACGGCAGGATTGCCCATTGTGGGGATGGCGCGGCGCCGAGCCACGGATCTGGTGCGGCATTTACCGGTGGGTCGGGCCTTGCTAGGACGTGTCATGGATGGCGCAGGCCGTCCGCTGGACGCCTTGGGCGCCCTCCCGGAAGGCGAAACCGCATCGCTGCAAAATCGTCCCATCAATCCCTTGGACCGGGCGCCCATCAAACACCCGTTGGACGTGGGAGTGCGTGCCCTTAATACCCTGTTGACCGTGGGACGGGGTCAGCGCATGGGTTTGTTTGCAGGAAGCGGTGTGGGTAAAAGTGTACTGCTGGGTATGATGGCACGCAATACCGAAGCCGATGTCATCGTGGTGGGCTTGATTGGGGAACGCGGCCGGGAAGTGAAAGAATTCATTACGGATATTCTGGGTACAGAAGGACTGGCCCGCTCGGTGGTGGTAGCCGCCCCGGCAGATACCAGTCCCCTGCTGCGCCTGCAGGGGGCCGCTTATGCCACCACCATCGCCGAGTTTTTTCGTGATCAGGGGCTCAATGTGCTGCTGATCATGGACTCCCTGACCCGGTACGCCATGGCCCAACGAGAAATTGCCCTGGCCATCGGCGAACCTCCTGCCACCAAGGGTTACCCTCCGTCAGTATTCGCCAAACTGCCCAAATTGGTGGAACGGGCCGGTAATGGCGCCGAAGGTCGAGGCACCATTACCGCCTTTTACACCGTGCTCACGGAGGGGGATGACCAACAGGACCCCATAGCGGATGCGGCCCGGGCCATTCTGGACGGACACATCGTCTTGTCCCGGCGCTTGGCTGATCAGGGGCATTACCCGGCCATCGATATCGAGACTTCCATCAGCCGTGCCATGAATAGCCTGGTTTCTCCCGCTCATTTCCTGACAGTGCAGCGCTTCAAACAGTTGTATGCTCATTATCAGCGCAATCGTGATCTGGTCAGTGTGGGAGCCTATGTGCGTGGCAGTGACCCCTTGCTGGATGAAGGAATTGCCTTATACCCACGCATGGAAGCTTTTTTACGCCAGGGCATTTATGAACGCGAAGCACTGGCCCAAAGCCAGAATGCCTTGAATCACTTGTTTGGCGCCCATTGAGGCGCCTGAGAAAAGCAGAACCCACCCATGAGCGATGTTTTCAGATTACAGCCCCTGGTAAACCTGAGCCAGAGCAGGAACGAGGCCGCAACACGCCAGTTGGGGCAGTTGAATCAGCAGCAGCAGGCAGAACAGAAAAAACTGGATACCTTGCTGCAGTTTCGCAAGGATTATCAGGAAAAATTTGTCCAGGCTTCACAGGATGGAATGGATCAGGCCCGCATCAACAACTTCCAGAATTTTCTAAATCGCCTGGAAGAGGCCGTGCAGCAGCAACGGGGTGTCATGGAACAGGCCAATCAGTCCCTGCAGCAGGGGCAGGTCCGGGTGCAGGAAACCCGACGCAGCATGAAATCCTTCGAAACCCTGGCGCAACGTTTTGCCGACGCACTGAAACAACAACAAAATCACGTGGAACAAAAAGTACAGGACGAGCAAAGTGGCCGGTTTGCGGCACGCCAAGCCTCTCCTGAAGAATAATCCCCAAGAGACTTCTCATATGTCTACCTTATCCATTCGCGCTTCTTCCACTTCCCCGGCCCAGAGTTCTTCCGCGGCACAGACACAGGCGAGTGCTGGAACGGCGTCCGGACTCGATTTTGGTGCGCTGTTGACGCAGCAAATGGTCTCTGGGGGGAATAACCAACCGGTATTGCCGCCAGGATTGTCCGCTGCCGGAAGTCCCATGGGGGGGGCGGGAGGCAATGGCGCAGCCAATGGACAGGGCATCGGGGGCGCTGTGAGTGCAACCCAGGGTGCAGATCCCGCAGGTTCAGCCAACGGCAATATCACCCAAGCCCAGGGCCAAACCCCAAATGCTGCAGCAGAGCAAAGTGCTGGTTCCAGAGAGGCCTCGCAGAGCGCGCAGAAACCAGTGGATGGGTCCTCTGGATCGCAAAGGGCTGACTCTAAGGAGGCCTCGCAAAGTGCGCAGAAATCAGTGGATGGTTCTTCCCGCACTCAACGTGCCACGGCCGCAGGCAGCTCGCAGCAAGTGGGGGGCAAACCAGCTTCCATGAATCCCCCCAAGCAGGGGAGCAGCGCCAATGGGCAGCAAGCGGGCACGACATCCGGCACCGACACGACTCTTGCGTTGCAGGCTCCGGTCACTACGACCGCACCATCCGTGATGCCGAGTGCTTCGGTGGCGGCTTCCACGTCCACGACAAATTCTGCCTCGGACAAGGCGCTTACAGCGGCGCACGGTAAACCGGCTGCAGTGCCACCAGCCACAGCAGCTTCGGCATTACAGGGTAACGCGGCCGCCATGATGGGCCTGGTGCCCCTGAACCCAGGTAACACTCCGGTCGCCCCTGCCACGGTCAATCAAGGCGCGCAGAGTGCAGCCCAGAGCCTTGAGCAGGCTCATTCGCAGACAGTTGCGCTGCCCGACGGGCTTGGCAATTCCCTGGGGTCTACGGGCTTGACCTTGAATCCTGGGGCTGCAACCACAGACCCTGCTTTCTCCAATTTGATGGCAACGGCGGGCTCGGCAGCCGCATCATTAGCCGCTGGCCTGGATCCCGCACTCGTTTCCACGGGAGCTTCGGGGGGCAATGCGTCGGTATCGGCGCCTTCTGGGGCCCAATCACCTGCTTCCATGACGGGACCAGATCTGACGACGCAAATGACCCTGCAAATGCAGGCGCAATCCCAGGTACTGGGACGGAATCTGCCTGTGGGAAACACCCCTTCAAGCACGTACGACATCACTACGCCCTTTGGCAGCTCCCAATGGGGACAGGATTTGAGCCAAAAAATTACCTGGCTTAGCACCAGCTCGCAGCAGAGTGCCGAAATGACGCTCAATCCACCGGATTTAGGCCCTCTCAAGGTGGTATTGCAGGTCACTGGAGATCAGGCGACAGCTCTGTTCAGTTCAGCCCATGCAGCGGTGCGCGATGCGGTGCAGCAGGCCTTGCCCCAGTTGCGTTCCATGATGGCGGATAACGGCATTACGCTCGGCAATGCCACAGTGAGCGACCAAAGTTTTTCTCGCGGTCAAGGCGGGTTTTCTCAGGGGCAGAGCTCATCTTCCTCCTCACGGCAGGGCATACTTGAGGTATCCTCTGTGCAAGGTGTGAGTACCGCCCCAACCTTGTCCAGAACCACACAGGGTTTGGTGGATACTTTTGCCTGATGCTCGTCCTCTCTCAAGGAATGTCTCATGGCTAAGGAAGACAAGGAAAAAGATAAAAAAGCTGTAGAATCAAAACCAAAACCCAAGAAAAAATTGGTGCTCATTGGGGTGGCGGCACTGGTGTTACTGCTGGGCGGTGGCGGTGGGGCTTGGTATATGCTGAAGGACAAGAAGTCCCCTGAAGAAAAAAGAGCTGCCGAGTCAGAATCCCTGCAGGCCATTTTTACTCCCCTAGATCCTTTTACCGTGAATCTGCAGCGCGAGGAGGGCGATCAGGTACTGCAAGTGGGTTTGTCACTCAAATACTACAACAAGGATTTGGATGACAAAATCAAAAACGCCATGCCGGAAATTCGCAGTAACCTGTTATTGCTGCTCTCCAGCAAGCGCGCCTCGGAATTGGTCACGGTAACCGGCAAGAAAAAGCTGGCCAATGAAATCATTAATTCAATCAATACCATTCTGGGCGTACAACGCAAGACGGTGCCCAAGGCCCCTGCGCCTGAGGCTGCCGAGGGCAATGGACAACCGGTGGCTAACGCAGCCGCGGCACCAACGGCCAACACAGCCCCCCCGGCTTCAGGCCCTGACGCTGGCAATGCGGCTACGCCAACCGCGCCCTCCGGGGATGTGTCGGCTCCTGCTGCGCCCTCGAGTGCTGCCAATGCGCTGGTCAACGCGGTAGCCAATGGCTCTCCTTCCAGCCGTCCCCTTACTTCGGCGACTGCCCCCGTACCTTCCGTGCCTGATGATAAAAGTGCGCCGGGCGTAGTGGGGGTCTTGTTCACCAGCTTCATTATCCAGTAGCGACGAGCTTGTCATGGCCGATGATTTTCTCTCCCAGGAAGAAGTTGATTCCTTGCTCCGTGGGGTGTCGGGAGAGGTGGACGATGCGGCTCCCGACACGGTGGATGAGGGAGAAGTTCGGGCTTACAACCTGGGCAAACAGGAACGTATCGTGCGTGGGCGCATGCCCACCATGGAGATCATCAATGAGCGCTTTGCCCGGCTGTTACGGGTTTCCTTGTTCAATCTGATCCGACGCACGGCGGATGTGTCGGTAGGCCAATTGCGGGTCATCAAGTTCAGCGAATTCATCCGCAATTTGCCGGTACCGGCCAACATCAACCTGATCCAGGCCAAGCCCTTGCGGGGTAATGCCTTGTTCGTGTTCGACCCCAGCCTCATCTTTCTGGTGGTGGATAATCTGTTTGGCGGTGATGGCCGCTTCCATACCCGGGTGGAGGGTCGTGAGTTCACCCAGACCGAACATCGCATCATCCAGAAAATGCTGGAGGCTGTCTTCGAGTCCTATGGCAAGGCCTGGGAGTCGGTGTACCGACTGCAATTTGAATTCGTTCGCTCCGAAATGAACCCGCAATTTGCCAATATCGCCACCCCCAACGAAGTGGTGGTGGTTACCACCTTCGATATCGAATTTGGGGGAGTGGGCGGGGGGTTTCATGTGTGCATGCCCTATTCCATGATCGAGCCGATCCGCGAACAGCTCTACAGCACCATGCAGGGCGATCATTTGGCGGTGGACAAACGCTGGTTGCAATTGCTCTCCCGTCAGGTGCAACAGGCGGATGTGGAGTTGGTGGCTGAATTGGGTACCGCCTGGATCAAGGTGGAGCAATTGCTCAAACTCAAGCCCGGGGACGTCATCCCGCTGGATATGTTGGAAAACGTCAAGGCATCGGTCAATCGGGTGCCGGTCATGGAATGTAAGTACGGCGTGTTCAATCATCAAT
>DAIDKJ010000027.1:10280-12206 GCA_027450105.1 Ferrovum sp. | reverse complement strand
GATTTTCAAAGATGGTTTCCGTGATGACTGTCGTTCCTTGCGCCACGGCATTCATGGCCATGAATTGCGCCTGCATATCGGTGGGGAAAGCCGGGTAGGGAGCTGTCCGCAAGCTCACCCCGTGATTGGGACCGCGCATACAGAGATGAATTTGGTCGGCACTGCAGCTCACCTGTGCATTGGCCTCGGTCAGCTTATCCAGCACCGCATCCATGCTGCCCGGTTGCACTCCCAGCAAGCGTATGTCACCACCCGTTGCCGCAGCCGCCACCAGAAAGGTTCCGGTTTCGATGCGATCGGGCATGACACGATACTGTGCACCCTGCAGGGCTTGTACGCCCTCGATGGTAATCACATCGGTGCCATGCCCCCGGATACGGGCCCCCATGGCGATCAAACAATGGGCCAGATCCGCCACTTCGGGCTCACGCGCAGCATTTTCCAGTACCGTCACCCCATCAGCCAGCGTGGCAGCCATCATCAGGTTTTCCGTACCGGTTACCGTCACGGTATCCATGAAAATTCGTGCACCCTTCAGGCGTGTTGCCTCGGCGACGATATCTCCGTGCGCGATTTCGATGCGTGCCCCCATGGCCTGCAGTCCCTTGATATGCAGATCGACAGGACGCTCGCCAATGGCGCACCCACCCGGCAAGGAGACTCGAGCCTGACCAAAGCGCGCCAACAAAGGCCCCAGCACCAAGATGGAAGCGCGCATGGTTTTCACCAGATCGTAAGGTGCCACGGTTTGGTGCACGCTCTCTGCACTGAGGCGCACCTGATGCTGGGTGCGTTCGGTGCCAACCCCCATATTGCGCAACAAACGCAACAGCGTGGAAACATCACGCAAATCGGGAACATTGTCCAGTGTCAGAGGGTGAGCTGTGAGTAAACTGGCGCATAATACTGGCAAGGCCGCGTTTTTTGCACCCGACACTTCCACCTCGCCCGAGAGCGGACCGCCCCCGGAAATGATCAACTGATCCACAGTTCAGACAATCCTCAAGAACGTTGCAGATCGGCCCATTGTTCGGGCGTGAGGGTACGCATGGAAAGAGCGTGAATTTCGGCCCGCATTCTGTCGCCCAATGCCTGGTAAACCAACTGATGCTGGGCCACGCGGGACTTGCCCGCAAACAGGTGACTGACGATCAGTGCCTCGAAATGGTGGCCATCTCCAGTGACCTCCACCTTTTCGCAGTCCATGCCCGATTGGATGTAACGCTCGATATCTTGCGGAATAACCATGATAAAAGCTCTCTCGTTGAGGTCAGGTACGCAAGCGCCAACCGCTGCGCAACACCGCCAAGGTCGTCCATGATAAAGCCAAACCCGTACTTCCCACAACGAACAGAGAGGTCCAGGGAGAGACGTCTGCAACGCCCAACAGGCCGTAGCGAAAGCCATCGATGGCATAAAAAAAAGGGTTGAATCGGGTCATTTGTGCCCAGAATGGAGGCAGTGTGTGAATAGAATAAAATGCCCCGGAAAGAAAGGTCAGGGGCAGAATGACGAAGTTTTGCCAAACAGCCATCTGATCAAATTTCTCCGCCCAAATTCCCGCCAGTATCCCCAATGACCCGGCCATGATGGTTGCAAGCAGCGTGAAGGCCAGCAGCCAGAAAATATGCATCAGCGGCAGGTCAAAGAAAAACCAGGCCGTGAGCCACACCACACATCCCACCAGCACACCCCTGACCACCGCCGCCAGAACATAAGCCCAATAGAATTCCCAGGTCGACAAAGGCGTTAGCAGGATGAACACCAGATTTCCCGTCACCTTGGATTGCACCAGGCTGGAAGAAGTATTGGCAAAGGCATTCTGCAACATGGACATCATGACCAAACCCGGAATCAGAAACGCCCCGTAGGTCACACCGGGATAAATGGCGGAACGCCCTGCCATGACCTGGGCAAAGACCAGCA
>DAIDKJ010000027.1:0-10270 GCA_027450105.1 Ferrovum sp. | reverse complement strand
GTCGAGATCAGTGGGGCCAAAATCGTCTGAAACCAGACCTTCCAGAAACGCAGGATTTCCTTGAACAACAAGGTGCGAAAGCCCTGCATGATCATTGATCTCCCGGGGATTCATGCTGGTGCATGATCGACACGAATACCTCCTCCAGACTATCCGATTGGTAAGACTGAATCAGATGACGGATTTCGTCCATCGCCACAATCTGGCCCTGTTTCAGAATGGCCACATGACGGCAAAGTGCCTCCGCTTCGTCCAGATAATGGGTGGTCAGCAGGATCGTGTGGCCTTCTTTCTGGTTGAGACGCTGGATGAACTTCCACAAACTTTGACGCAATTCCACATCCACGCCAGCGGTCGGTTCATCCAGAACGATTACGGGGGGGCGGTGGACCAGGGCCTGGGCGATCAACACCCGGCGTTTCATGCCTCCCGAGAGGGCACGCATATTGGCTTCAGCCTTGTCAGCCAGTTGCAGATTGAACAGGATATCATCGATCCAATCGTCATTATGCCGCAGACCAAAATAACCGGACTGTATTCTAAGGGTTTCGCGCACCGTAAAAAAAGGATCGAATACCAATTCTTGGGGAACCACTCCCACGCTGCGCCGGGCAGCACGATAATCCTTGAGAACATCGTGCCCCATAACGCGCAGCACTCCCGAGTCCGGCCTGGACAAACCGGCCAGGGCATTGATGAGCGTGGTCTTTCCGGCGCCGTTGGGACCCAGCAGGGCAAAGAAATCACCCTGAGGAACCTGAAGGCTGACGCCCTTGAGCGCCTGCATGGTGCCAAACGATTTGCGCAGATCCCGAATTTCAATGGCAGGTTCCATCAAGAATCTCTACACCTCAACCCCGGAATCCTCTTGCAGCAAAAACGTGACCCCATAGAGTTCGGCCAGTACCCGAATATTGTCCGGAACATGCATGAAATGCACCTGACTGCCGGCCGACTCGGCATCGCGACGCCACTGCAACATCAACGCCAGGGCAGAGGAATCGATATCGGTGACCTCTGAAAAATCCACCACACTGCGAGCCTGGGAAAAGGAGGGTACGCTGGTTTGCAGCAAGGTAGTGACCGTATCAATGCGAACGGGTCCCGACAAACGCAGGACGGGGGCTTCTTGAGCGCTCATTTGGCTTCAGCCGACTTGCGCTTTTGTTCTAGCGCCTGGATCAGGCCATCGATTCCGTTACGTCGCACGATATCGGAAAACTCGCCCCGATAATTGGTAACCAGACTGACACCATCCACCTTGATGTCATAGACTTTCCAGTCACTCCCCACCTGTTCCATACTATAGTCGATAGGAATGTTTTGCCCGCCAGAGGGAACCAGGAGCGTATGTACCACGGCCTCCTTGTCCGCAGCCTGAACTTCCGAACCTTTCACCTGAAGCGTCTGATCCTTGTACTGCGACAAGGAACTGGAATAGGTTCGCACCAGCAAGTCCTTGAA
Source organism: Ferrovum sp. (assembly GCA_027450105.1). Taxonomy (GTDB): domain Bacteria; phylum Pseudomonadota; class Gammaproteobacteria; order Burkholderiales; family Ferrovaceae; genus JAJZHV01. The sequence continues at coordinate 8,806 of DAIDKJ010000027.1, read as the reverse complement.
GTCCTCTGTGATCAGCTTTTGCTGTTCACCGGAGGCCTGGTTCCAGTTGCGTCCCATGGCCAGGCGCGTCATGCGGGTAAAGTCGAAATGGGGTAGCACCTTTTGGTTGATCAATGCATAGGCCTTGTTTCGATCCCCGGCCTGAATGCTTTTGTCTGCCTTGACGGTGGCGATGACTTCATCTGCCGTTTGGCGGATGACCGCCTCGGGGGTCAATTCCCCCCCCCACAGCGTGCAGGATAACAGCACCCCTCCAATCAAGAACCAACCTCGCAACCAGTGTTTTATCTCGACATTCATTTTTCCGCTCCCTTCGCCGTGTTTCCGTCCTGCGCCTTATTAAACAGGAATTGGCCAATCAAACGTTCCAATACCATCGCCCCTTGAGCCAATTTGATTTCATCGCCGTTTTTGAGCATTTTGTCGTCGCCCCCTGCGTCCAGGCCAATATATTGCTCCCCCAGTATTCCCGAAGTCAGCACAGAAGCCGAGGTGTCGGTGGGAAAATGATATTGCTCATCGATACTCATTCGGACTTCGGCGTTGTAATGCACCGCATCGAAATGAATCGAGGAGACGCGCCCCACCAACACGCCGGCACTGCGCACGGGTGCCCGCTCCTTGAGTTGTCCGATATTGTCAAAATGGGCGGTTACCACATAGGTTTTTCCGCTAGCGCCAAGGGACAGATTTCCCACCTTGAAAGCCAGCATGAGAAAAGCCATAAAACCCAACAATACAAAGAAACCAACCCACAAGTTCAATGTGCTGCGTTCCATCAATTCCACCCCTTCAGCATAAAAGCAGTCAGTAATAGATCGAGGGCCAATATGGCCAGGGAAGAGGTCACCACCGTGCGCGTTGTGGCACCGGAAACTCCCTCAGCAGTGGGAGGAGCCTCATACCCTTCAAATGTTGCAATCGCCGAAACCGCCACACCAAACACCAGACTTTTGATGATTCCATTGACCACATCCTGTCTAAAATCTACCGCAGCCTGCATTTGTGACCAAAACGCGCCATTGTCCACTCCAATGAGCACCACAGCCACGACGAAGCCGCCAAAAATCCCCATGGCGCTAAACAGTAGGGCAAGCAGTGGCATGGATAGCACCCCGCCCCAAAAACGCGGAGCCACCACACGAGCAACCGGGTTGACGGCCATCATTTCCATGGCCGACAGTTGTTCGGTTGCTTTCATCAAACCAATTTCTGCGGTGATGGCAGAGCCAGCCCGACTGGCAAAAAGCAAGGCCGATACCACAGGCCCCATTTCGCGCACCAGAGCCAAGGCCACCAAAACACCCACACTTTCTTCAGAGCCATATTTCTGCAATGTTTCGTGACCCTGCAACCCTAACACCATGCCTACAAACAATCCTGAGACCAGGATGATGATGAGGGACTGCACGCCCGCATAGTAGACTTCGCGCACGATCAAACCGGGACGCTTGAAACTGGTGGCGGAATGGACCAGAATCCGCGCGAGAAATGTCACCGTAGCCCCGATGCGTTCCACAATTTTGAGCGTACGATCGCCCACCATGCGCACGGCCTTTAAAATAGAATCAATCCTCATGAATGCCGTCCTGCCAGGCCAAAATCTGGTTGGATAGGTTGCGCCGGATAATGAAACGGCATGGGGCCGTCCGATTCGCCCCACACAAATTGATGGACAAACGGCAGCGTGGATGCGCGAATCTGCTCTGGCGTACCCTCTGCCAGAATGACACCATCCGCCACAAAATAAACATAATCGACAATTTTCAAAGATTCCTGAATATCATGAGTCACCAGTATAGATGTGGCACCAAGCGCATCGTTCAAACGCCGAATCAACTGTCCGATCACTCCGAGAGAAATGGGATCGAGCCCGGCAAAGGGTTCGTCATAGAGAATCAGACTCGGATCCAGGGCCGTAGCGCGCGCCAAAGCCACCCGTCGTGCCATGCCGCCAGAGAGTTCGGAGGGCATTAGCCTATTCACGCCACGCAAACCCACGGCATTCAGTTTGAGCAAGGTCAAGTCGCGAATCATGGATTCGGACAAATCCGTATGCTCACGCATCTGAAAAGCCACATTGTCAAACACGGACAGATCGGTAAACAAGGCTCCAAACTGAAACAGCATGCCCAGTTTACGGCGCAAACGGTAAAGTCCATTCCGGTCCAAGTGGTTGAGATGTTCTCCAGCCACCATCATTCGTCCCTCTCGAGCTTGCAACTGTCCTCCCATGAGGCGCAGAAGCGTGGTTTTACCGCAACCACGCAACCCCAGGATGGCAACCAAACGCCCACGGGGAATACACATGTTGACGCCCTTGAGGACCAGGCGCTGTCCGTATCCAAAATTGAGGTTGGAAATTTCTACCAGGTTTTCCACGAGGGCTGACCATTTGTTTCCTGAACAGGGAAAAACATTCTAACCTACGCATTAGGCGCTGACCAAATCTAGCCTTGTAATAAACGGGTTTCGGCGCGCGCCAGAGAGTCTGGAAGCCCCAACAGAACGATGACGTCCATGGCGGCAAGAGCCATTTCAGGGGTAGGGCGCAAACCCCGTATTCCATGCCGCCGAATGGCCGTGACCTCCACTCCCAAGCTATCCAGATCCAGCTCCTTGAGTTGTCTGCCATTGGCATAGGCGCCCTCGCCCATGATGATGGAATGCAGTCGGGGCTGATTCTGCTCGGGATGTTCCGTCCCGTCATCAGTCATACCTCGAAAAAATCCCCGCATGAGATGGTATCGTTCGGAACGTACCTGTCGAATCCGTTTCAGCACACGAGCCAGGGGCACCCCTAGTTCCAGCATGGCATGCGAGGCCAGCATCAGGGAACCTTCCAGAATTTCCGGCACGACTTCAGCAGCCCCGGCATCCTTGAGTTGATCCAGATCCATGTCATCATAGGTGCGCACAATGACAGGCAGTCCGGGTTCCATTTCCCGCACCTGACTGATGATGGCCAGGGATGCGTGAGTATCTGCAAAAGTGACCACCACGGCTGCGGCCCGATGCAATCCGGCAGCGATCAACACCTCGCTGCGCACCGCATCACCAAATACCACGGAATCACCTGCGGTGGCTGCAGCACGGACTCGTTGCGGGTCCATATCCAGCGCAATGACCGACAAGCCCTCCTGTTCCAAAAATCGGGATAGATTCTGCCCGCTGCGCCCGTAACCGCAAACGATGACATGCCCTTGCACACCATAACTGCGCGCCGATAACTCATGCAGGGCCAGAGAGCGCAAGGTCCATTCGCTGGCACAACAGTACAGTACGATCCGATCGCTCATCATCATGATCAATGGCGACAAGAGCATGGAAATCAGCATGGCCGCCAAAACGATCTGCAGTACCGACTCGGGCAAAAGTTTCAGCCCCTCTGCCTGGGCCAGCAATACAAACCCGAATTCACCAGCCGGCGCCACGGCGAGAGCCGTTCGTAAAGCCACCGAATCCACGTCCCGGAACATCCGGCCCAATGCAAACACGATGATGAGCTTGAATCCCAGCAAGGCCAGTAGTGTTGCGATCACCCAGGGCAACTGCACCACAACCACCGACAGATCGAGCAATGTCCCGATGGTAATGAAAAACAGACCCAGCAAGACATCCCGAAACGGCTTGATGTAGTCTTCCACCTGGTAGCGGTAATCCGTCTCGGCCAGCAGCACGCCCGAGATGAAGGCACCCAATGCCAGGGACAATCCGGCACGTTGTGTGACCCAAGCCATGAACAAGGTGACCAGTAACACATTAAGAATGAAGACTTCCGAGGTCTTCTGTTGTGCCACCCAATGAAACCAGCGACTCATGAAACGTTTTCCAAATCCCAGCAATATCGCCAAAGCCAGGGCTGCCTTGAGTGCTGCCAGCAACAGCGTGTGGGCCAGTGCCCCTTGCTCTTGCGCCAGTGCCGGAATCAAGACCAGCAAAGGGACAACAGCCAGATCCTGAAACAGCATGATGCCCATGATGCGTTGACCATGGGTGGATTTGAGTTCCAGCCGTTCTGACAGCAAACGCGAAATGATGGCCGTGGAAGACAGGGAAAGGGCTCCAGCCAGGGCCACGCTCCCTTGCCAAGCAATCCCTACTGCCAAAGACAGTAGCAAACCCAGGGCCAAGGTGAGAAGCATCTGTGCCCCACCCAAACCAAAGACCGTGCGGCGCATGGCCATCAATTGCGCCAGGCTGAATTCCAGACCCACGGTAAACATCAGAAATATCACCCCGAACTCGGCCAATCCCTGAGTGGCCGTATCTGGTGGGATCAAACCCGTGGCGTGAGGGCCAATCACGATACCCGCTAACAAATAGCCAAGCATGGCCGGTAAACCCAGCCGACGAAATAAGGTCACCCCCAAAGAGGCTGACAACAGAAGAATGAGCACTAGTTCAAGCGTAGCCATCATGCCCTCAAGTATAATTCGAACCCATGACTTCCGAGATGACAATTCCCCATGGATGACAGCGCCCTGCTTTGTTTGGCACGAGAAGTACTTGAACTGGAGTCTGAGGCTATCGTGGCTTGCGCCCAACGCCTGGACGAATCGTTCGTGGCCGCCCACCACCTGCTGCTTTCCTGCAAAGGCCGGATCGTGGTCAGCGGCATGGGCAAATCCGGACATGTGGGCAACAAAATCGCTTCCACGCTGGCCAGCACTGGCAGCCCGGCATTCTTCATGCATCCCGCCGAAGCCAGCCATGGTGACCTAGGCATGATCGTCAGTGAGGACGTCCTGATCGCCCTGTCCAACTCGGGAGAAAGTGATGAATTGCTCACCTTCGTGCCCCTGCTGAAGCGCCGCGGCACTCGAATCCTGGCCTTGACCGGAAACTCCCGTTCACGCCTGGCACGCTTGGCGGACGTTCATCTGGATAGCTCGGTGGCACGTGAAGCCTGCCCCCTCAACCTGGCCCCCACTTCCAGTACCACAGCCACGTTGGCCCTGGGAGATGCCTTGGCCGTCACCCTGCTGCAAGCACGCGGCTTTTCTGCCGCGGATTTTGCGCGCACACACCCCGGTGGATCGTTGGGAAAACGATTGTTATTGACAGTCAAGGATGTCATGCATCAGGGTGAGCAAGTTCCCAAGGTCCATCTGGAAGCCAGCGTAGCCCAGGCCTTGGCGGAAATGTCGTCCAAGGCACTGGGCATGACTGCCGTGGTAGACGCTCAGGGTACTTTGCACGGTGTGTTTACCGATGGGGATTTGCGGCGTGCACTGGAGCAAGGTCTAACCGCTATCACCACCATTCCGGTTCGAACGCTCATGACCGCGCATCCCATCACCACTACTCCCGATGTATTAGCCTCTGAGGCGGCCATATTGATGCAACAAAGAAAAATTTTTGGGTTGTTTGTCATCGACGCCACCAGAACCCTGCAAGGCGCCTTCAACATGCATGACCTGCTACGCACTGGCATTGTGTAAACGGCTGCCATCCTCATGTTCCGCATCCTACATAGCCTGGAAACCTGGAGTCCGTTGCTGGTGGTATTGGTGCTGGCGATGGTAACCACCTGGTTGTGGCGGGTCGTGGAAACCAACTTCGCCCCCGGTTCGCACGCAATCGCCCATGACCCCGATCTCATCATGGAAACTTTCACAGCCCGTCAATTGGGCGACACCGGTCAGATTCGTTACACGCTACGTGCAAAAAAAATGGTACATTACCCCGATGATGACACTTCACACTTTGATGATGTGACATTTTCTTCGCTGGAGCCCGATGCGCCCACATTGACGGTTCGCTCTGATCATGCAGTTCGATCCGAAAAAAAGGACGAGGTCATCTTCACCGGAAACGTCGTGGTAACCCGCAATGCCACACAAGACCAACCCTTGACCATCATCAAAACTTCGGTGCTCACGGTTTATCCGCGCCGTGGCATCGGCAAAACCGATCAGCCAGTGTCTGTGGATTATGGAAAAGATACGCTCACGGCATCCGGTATGATCGTCCATAGCAAAACCAGAATTGCAGAGTTTACCCGTGCAAAACTTACCCATATTCCGCCAGTTCATCCCTGAATTTCTGATCCTGTCGACTGCTATGCTGGCCATGCCGGCTTTTGCCGATCATGCCGACCGCACCCAGCCCGTGCACATCGAAGCCGACAAGATGACAGCTGATGACCTCCACAAAAACACTCTGTTTGAGGGCACAGTCATCCTGACCCAGGGAACGATTCGACTGACCGCAGACCACATGACCGTGCGCGAAGATCCCAGTGGGTTCAAGTTTGCCTCTGCTTTTGGCAATCCTGTGACCTTTCGTCAGAAGCGTGAGGGGCTCAACGAGTGGGTAAAAGGCTCGGCTCAACATGCGGAATATAACGGCAAACTGGATCGTATCGAGTTATTCGACCATGCCGATGTGCATCGCGACAAAGATGAGATCAAGGGAGACTATCTATCCTACGACACCAAATCCGAAGTGCTTCAGGCTCATGGGCATGAAGATGCCAAGTCCACCCCGTTTTCCACTCCCAGCGGCAGAGTGCATGTCACACTGCAACCTGGAAAAAAACAGGAAACGGAACCCTCTCCTGCGGCACCACCCACCCCTGGCACCAACCCCATCACACCGGTCCCCAAAGCCCACGAATCCACCACTACTCCAGGAAAGGCGCCATGAGTGTTTTGCGCGCCCTGCATCTACTCAAAAAGTACCGGGCCCGCGTGGTCGTCAGGGATGTCTCGCTGCAGGTGGAAGATGGGGAGGTCGTTGGTTTGCTGGGACCCAATGGGGCCGGAAAAACCACTTGTTTCTACATGATCGTGGGTCTCATTCCCCTGGATGGGGGAAATATTTTTTTGGACGACACGCGCATCAGTTTGTTACCCATCCATCGCCGCTCCCAGCTGGGCCTTTCCTATCTACCCCAGGAAGCTTCCATCTTTCGCCGCATGACGGTGGCCGAAAACATTCTGTCCATTCTGGAATTACGCAAACAGCCGGAAAGTCGCCACCAGGAAGAGTTAGAACAATTACTTGAAGAGCTGCATATTGCTCATTTGCGGGATCATGCTGCCATCAGCCTATCTGGTGGAGAACGTCGCCGTGTGGAGATTGCCCGTGCCTTGGCGACTAGGCCGCGCTTCATTCTGCTGGACGAACCCTTTGCCGGTGTCGATCCTATCGCGGTCATGGATATTCAGCAAATCATCCGGTTTTTGAAACAACGTGGCATTGGTGTTCTCATTACGGATCATAATGTCCGTGAAACACTGGGCATCTGTGATCGTGCCTACATCATCAATCAAGGTGCCGTGCTGGCCGATGGCCACCCTGAGGAAATCATCTATAATGAACATGTGAGAAAGGTCTACTTGGGTGAACATTTCAAATTGTGAGTCATGAAGGTCCATTTACAGCTTAAGCAAGCACAACATCTGGCCCTCACGCCACAGCTTCAGCAATCGATACGCTTGTTGCAGTTATCCACTCTGGATCTGGATCAGGAACTGGAAAAGTTTCTGATGGATAATCCCATGCTGGAACGCGCTGACCCGGGTCAAGAGGATATGCCGCTTTCGCTGGGCGCTCTGGTAGGCACAAACGCCGCCGATTCCAGCACAGAGCACGAGGCCCAGGAATCCATCGGCCCGTCCGATCCCTGGCAGGATGAGAACTCCTGGTCCCCCGAAGACTCTGCCGGACCCTCCTGGCAAGATCCTGAAGACCATGGCGAGTATCCGCATCAATGCGTGGGGCCCATTACGCTGCTGGATCATCTGTCCGCGCAGCTGCGCCTGATGGCTCTTAGCGATCGGGATCACCAACTGATCACTTTGCTGTTATCCCACCTCGATGAATCGGGCTACCTGCAACAGTCCATCGAAGAAATCATCGTCGCCAATCCTTCCGACGTGGATCCCATCGAACCCGGTGAAATCCAGGTGGCATTGAAGCTGTTGCAATCTCTGGATCCTGTTGGCGTGGGCGCGCGTGACCTCGCCGAGTGCCTGACTCTGCAACTGCAAGCTTTGTCTGCACCAGAACCCGTGCGTATGGCCGCCTTGGCCATCGTCAAGGATCATCTGCCGCTCTTGGCCGCACGCGATCATACCCGTTTACGCAAAACCCTGGGTTTGAGCGAAGATCTGTTGCGTGCGGCCCACAAGCTGATCACCCAACTCGATCCCAAACCCGGAGCCGCATTCAATTTATCCGAAACACGCTACGTCATGCCTGACGTACTGGTGCGTAAACAAAAAGAGCGTTGGGTTGCCCAACTCAACCGCGAAGCCATGCCGCGTCTACGGATCAACTCATTATATGCAGGGCTCATGAAATCCGGAGCGGGTCCCTCCAATACCCTGAATACGCAATTACAGGAAGCGCGCTGGCTGATCAAAAACGTACAACAACGATTCGACACCATTCTGCGGGTTTCCCAGGCGATCGTAGATCGCCAGCAAGCCTTTCTGGAACACGGTGAGGTAGCCATGCGCCCGCTAGTACTCCGCGAAATTGCGGACATCCTGGGTTTGCACGAGTCCACCATCTCGCGAGTCACCAGTCAAAAATACATGATGACACCGCGTGGATTGTTTGAACTCAAATACTTTTTTAGCAGCCACGTGAGTACCGATACTGGAGGCGCGGCGTCATCCACGGCAATTCGCGCTCTGATTCGTCAACTCATTGCCGCTGAAGATTGCAAAAGTCCTCTCTCTGATAGCCAAATTTCGGATATTCTGGCAAAACAGGGGCTTCAGGTGGCACGTCGCACCGTGGCAAAATACCGCGAGGCCATGCAGATTCATTCTGCAAGTCAACGCAAAAC
>DAIDKJ010000026.1 GCA_027450105.1 Ferrovum sp. | reverse complement strand
ATACTGCAGCAGACGTAACCCCCCCTCGAAGGCTGCTTCCAGTTTGGCCAGTAAGCAGGCTGTGTCTGGAATATCCGGAGTAATCCCATACAGCCCGTGAATAGGTGCTGGACTAAGGGGCATGGTGAGCAGTGTGTCCGGAGAAGACAAGGCGGAGGAGAGCCCGGTGCACGTTAATGAATGTCTCCGGCGGGGGGTTCTTCCCGAGCCCAGAACAAGCGGTCGGGAATCGGCTGACCCATGCCCAGGCGAAAGGCATCCTTGAGGGTTTGCCAGGTAAATTCCTGCGCTTCGGCCACGGCTTCTGCCATGTCCAGACCCTGTGCCAAACCGGCGGCAATGGCAGAACTCAAGGTGCATCCCGAGCCATGAAAGCTGGCATTGAGGCGCTCCCAACTGTCGGAGCGGATGACTCCCTCGCGCCCATACAGGGTATTGATGACCTGACGGGAGGCGCTGTGAGTTCCTGTAAGAAGTACGTACTCACATCCAAGATCCAGGATGAGTTTTGCGGCTTTGGCAAAATCCGGTGTGTCGTCCTCGGGGACCTCTTCATAGGCAATGCGCAGGATTTCCAGGGTGTTGGGGGTGACCAGTGTGGCCTGTGGGATGATCAGTTCGCGCAGGGCTGCCAGCATGTCTTCCGAGGCCAGCTCATCGCCGCGACCACTGGAGAGGACCGGGTCCAGAATCAAGGGGATTTCGGGGTAGTCCGAAACGATTTCGGCGATGGCTGCAATGGCTTCCACACTCCCCAGAACACCCAGTTTGAACACTGCTACCGGCACGTCTTCCAGAATACAGCGCGCCTGATCGGCAACCCATTCCGCATCCAAAGGCAGGATATCCTCCACGCCGGTGGTGTCCTGAATCGTGATGCCGGTAACCACAGACAAGGGGTGGCAGCCCATGCTGGCCAGGGTGAGAATATCGGCTTGCAACCCGGCCCCCGAGCTGGGGTCAGTGGCCGCAAACACCAGCACGGCTGGAGGGGGAGGAGTCATGGATGAGGTTGCTCTTCTGAGTGTCAGGTTTTATGATGCTCGGGTACTGCCCCACCGGGGGCGACACCACAGTCATCTTCTGTGTCATTGCACACCCTATTCTAACCCAATTCCAGGAAAACCATGGAAGCAAGCCAACCCTACAAGACGTATCTTTGCCTGATTTGTGGCTACATTTATAACGAAGAGCTGGGCGATCCGGAAGAAGGCATTGCCCCTGGAACCCGCTGGGAGGATGTGCCGGTCAACTGGGTTTGTCCCGAATGCGGGGCGCGCAAGGAAGACTTCGAGATGATCGAGTTTTGAGAATTCAAAGCGCTGCCCCGGGGTACCTTCGCCACCGGGGCAGGCTATATGCTGCCTTCAGCCATCACTCCAGCGCACCCATCCCCAGGCGTCAGTGGCCAGAATCATCAACCCAAAAAGAATGCGGTAGCCGGCAAACAGATTGAAATTGTGGTGACTCACAAAACGCAGCAGGGCCCGCACGGTGATGAAGGCGAACAGGAAAGAGAATGCTGAACCTACCAAAAATAGGCCCACGTCTGCCGCGTGCAGCAGATGCCGGTATTTGATGAGCTCATGAACGGTGGCCGCGCTGAGCGTGGGAATGGCCAGGAAAAAGGAAAATTCCGTGGCCGCCCTCCGGGATAGTCCAAAGTAGAGGCCGCCCATGATGGTGGCGCCGGAGCGGGAGGTGCCGGGGATCAGGGCCAAGGATTGACAGAAACCGATCTTGAGCGCCAGACGCCAATCCATGTCATCCACCGATTCCAGCAGGAGGGGTTGTTGCCGGCGTTCCACCCATAAAATAACAAAGGCGCCCAGTATGAAGGCTAACGCCACGGGTACGGGAGCAAAGAGGGTTGCTTTGATGCGACTGGCAAACAAAAGCCCCAGAAATGCGGCGGGCAGGAAGGCAATGATCAGATTGAGGGTTAAACGCTGCGCCTTGGGGTCGTGACCAAGCCCTTGAACCACGTGGGTGATTTTGCGGCGGTATTCCCAGCAGACGGCCAGAATGGCGGCAAACTGGATCACGATTTCAAAAACCTTGCCCTTTTCGTCATTGAAATTCAGCAGGCTTCCCGCCAATATCAGGTGTCCGGTGCTGGAGACTGGTAAAAACTCGGTCAGCCCTTCCACCAGGCCCAGAATGGCGGCCTTGGCCAACAACAAAAGATCCATCGAGAATTCCTGCGGTCGTAACGTTAAAGTTTCTTGTAGATTTCGGCGCCTTCCTGCAGGAATTCGTCCGCCTTCTCGGCCAGGCCCCGCTGCAGGGCCTCCTGCTCGGACATGCCCTGCTGGACTGCATAGTCGCGTACGTCCTGGGTGATTTTCATGGAACAGAAGTGTGGACCGCACATGGAACAGAAATGAGCCATTTTGGCACCTTCCTGGGGCAGGGTTTCGTCATGAAATTCCCGTGCCTTGTCCGGATCCAGGCCCAAATTGAATTGATCCTCCCAGCGGAATTCAAAACGCGCCTTGGATAAGGCGTTGTCGCGCAATTGCGCGCCGGGATGACCTTTGGCCAGATCGGCGGCATGGGCGGCAATCTTGTAGGCCATGATGCCGTCTTTTACATCGTTTTTGTCGGGCAACCCCAGATGCTCTTTGGGTGTGACGTAGCACAGCATGGCTGTGCCGTACCAGCCGATCATGGCGGCCCCAATCGCCGAAGTGATATGGTCATATCCCGGGGCAATGTCGGTGGTCAAGGGCCCCAGGGTATAAAAAGGCGCTTCTTGACAGAGCTTGAGTTGCAGCGCCATGTTCTCGCGAATGCGCTGCATGGGCACATGCCCCGGCCCTTCGATCATGGTCTGCACGTCATACTTCCAGGCGATTTCGGTAAGCTCCCCCAGGGTTTTGAGTTCGGCAAACTGGGCCTCGTCATTGGCATCGTAAATGGAGCCGGGTCGCAGGCCATCCCCCAGGGAAAAACTCACGTCATAGGCCTGCATGAGTGCGCAAATTTCTTCAAAATGGGTATACAGGAAACTTTCCCGATGATGCGCCAAACACCACTTGGCCATGATGGAACCGCCACGGGAGACGATACCAGTCATGCGGGAGGCTGTCAGGGGGATATGGGCCAGGCGAATGCCCGCGTGAATGGTGAAGTAATCCACCCCCTGCTCGGCCTGTTCGATCAGGGTGTCACGAAAGATTTCCCAGGTGAGCTCTTCGGCCTTGCCGTCCACCTTTTCCAGCGCTTGGTAGATCGGGACGGTGCCAATGGGCACTGGCGCATTGCGGATGATCCACTCACGGGTTTCGTGAATGTTCTTGCCAGTGGAGAGGTCCATGACCGTATCCCCACCCCAGCGAATGGACCAGGTCATCTTTTCCACTTCTTCCTGGATGCCGGAGCCCAGCGCGGAATTGCCAATATTGGCGTTGATTTTTACCAGAAAATTGCGCCCGATGATCATGGGCTCCGATTCCGGATGATTGATATTGGCCGGGATGATGGCGCGGCCACAGGCCACTTCACTGCGCACGAACTCCGGGGTGATCTCCTGCGGGATACTGGCGCCCAAGCCTTCTCCCGGGTGTTGACTGCCTAAAAGGCGGGCCATGTTCTTGCCCTGGCGCAGCAAGGCCTGCTGCATTTCTTCCCGGCGGCAGTTTTCGCGCAGGGCAATGAACTCCATTTCGGGGGTGATGATCCCTTGCCGGGCGTAATGCATTTGTGAGACGTTTTTTCCCGGAAGGGCGCGCCGGGGGTGGCGCTTGAGTTTGAAACGCAAGGCTTCCAGGTCGGGGTTGGTTAAACGGGTTTGACCAAACAGGGAACTGGGTCCGGGTAGGCGTTCCGTATCCTGGCGTTCGGTAATCCAGGGTTCACGCAGGGGGGCCAAGCCGGAGCGGATGTCGATGCGCACCTGAGGATCGGTGTAAGGCCCTGAGGTGTCGTACACGGTGATGGCGGGATTGGATTCGGCGCCCATGGAGGCAGGCGTGTCCGATTGGCTGATTTCACGCATGGGTACCCGGATGTCAGGGCGCGAGCCGGTGACGTAAATTTTACGCGAGCGCGGCAGAGGGGCGATGGAGGCCTGATCGACCTGGGCCGTATCGGCCATGAAAGGGGGCTTGGCATTCATGATTTTTTCACGCAGTCAAAAACATATCCTACCAGAGCTGAGAAACAAAGGTCGGAAATTGCAAAGACTTATTCTGATATCGCTGCTCGTCACCAACCAGGCTTCAAGACGGCAAGGGATGACCGTCCAGCGCGGCTTGCAGACGTTGGGTGTCGAGCTCTTTTTCCCAACGGGAAACCACGATGGTTGCCACGCCATTGCCGATAAAGTTGGTGAGTGCCCGAGCCTCGGACATGAAACGATCGATGCCCAGGATCAGGGCCAAGCCGGCTACCGGAATGGAGGGCACCACGGCCAGAGTGGCGGCCAAGGTGATGAACCCGGCTCCGGTAACGCCCGAGGCGCCCTTGGAAGTGAGCATGGCCACGAAGAGCAGGCTGAGTTGCTGTTGCAGGGTGAGATCGATATTCAAGGCCTGGGCCACAAACAGGGCGGCCATGGTGAGGTAGATATTGGTGCCATCCAGATTGAATGAGTAGCCAGAGGGCACCACCAGACCGACTACGGCCTTGGGGCAGCCGGCCTGTTCCAGCTTGCTCATGAGAGGGACCAGAGCGGATTCGGAAGAGGATGTGCCTAACACAGTGAGCAGTTCATCTTTGATATACAGGAGGAATTTGAGGATGTTGAAACCCGTGAGCGCGCTGATGGTGCCCAAAACCAGAAGGACGAAAATCACACAGGTGAGATAAAAGCTTCCCATCAGCGCCATGAGGGGGGCCAGGGCTCCCACGCCGTATTTGCCGATGGTGAAGGCCATGGCGCCACCAGCGCCCAAGGGGGCCAGCTTCATGATGGTATTCATCATGCCAAAAAATACGTGCGAGAGCTCTTGAATCAGGTGAAAGACTTTTTCGCCCAAGGCCCCCATGTGGCTTAAGGACCATCCAAACAAAATGGCCACCAGCAGGACCTGCAGCAAATCGCCGTTGCCGGCAAAAGCGTCGAACAAGGTTTTAGGAATGATATGCAACAGGAAATCCGATACCTTCTGTTCGCTGGCGGCTTTGGCGAAACTGGCCACAGCCTTGGGGTCCAGTGTGGCTGGGTCCACATTGAAGCCCTTGCCCGGTTGCAGGGTGTTCATGACAATCAGGCCAATGACCAGCGCCAGACTAGAGACCACCTCAAAGTAGAGCAGGGCCTTGCCGCCCACCCGGCCCACCTTCTTCATGTCACCGGCACCGGCGATGCCTAACACCACCGTACAAAAGATGACGGGGGCGATCATCATCTTCACCAAGGCAATGAAGCCATCCCCAAAGGGCTTGAGTCCTACTGCGTCCTTGGGGGATAGAAAGCCGAACACGGCCCCTGCCAGAATCGCCAACAGGACCCAGAAGTACAGGTGATGGGTAAGTTTTTTCATGATGTGGAGTCCAGGTCAGGTGGCGTGGGGTTCATCCGCAGGATGTGCTAACCAGTGATTTTCAGGGCACCGACAGTTTACTCTGAAACTCGTGCTCCGGAATACCCTCAGGCTGGTGCGCAATGGGGATGTTGCGGAGCGTAATAAAAAGGCGCTCCTTTGGCCATGCCGCAGATGAGTTTGGTACAATGGAGAAATTACGTTCAAGGATATAGGGTTGCCCTCATGAACATCGAACAAGCCCGTTTCAATATGGTGGAACAGCAAATCCGTCCCTGGGAAGTGCTGGACCTGACGGTGCTGGATTTGCTCTATCAGGTGCGGCGCGAGGATTTTGTGCCTGCCGGATGGGAGAATCTGGCTTTTGTCGACATGGAGATCCCTCTGGGGTTGGGCGAGTTTATGCTTTCTCCCAAATTGGAAGCGCGCCTGCTACAGGAACTGCGTCTGAAAAAATCGGACCGTGTGCTGGAAGTGGGCACAGGCAGTGGGTATATGGCCGCTTTGATCGGCCGCTTGGCCGCTGCCGTGACCTCGGTGGAAATTCATGAGCCCTTGGCGCAGCAGGCCCGGCAGAGATTGCAGGCGGGGGGATGTACCAACGTGACGGTGGAGGTTGGCGACGCGGCCCAGGGTTGGCACCCGCAGCGCCAGTGGGACGTCATTGTGCTCAGTGGCTCGGTCCCGATCATGCCGCCGGCGTTTCTGGAGGCTCTGGCTCCCAGGGGGTGCTTGCTGGCGGTGGTGGGGGATGCACCCAGCATGACGGTCACGCGCTGGCGCCGTCAGGGGAACGGAGCGTGCCAACCAGAGTCCCTGTTTGAAACCGTGGTTCCTCCGCTGCACCATGCCTTGCAGCCTGAGCGCTTTGAGTTCTGAGGGGACGGCTCCTGCGCTTGTCAATCTCTCGGTCATCATCATTGCCAAAAACGAGGCCAAATCTCTGGGGGATTGTCTGGACTCGGTGGCATGGGCGTCCGAACGGATCGTTCTGGATGGCGGCAGCACGGATGAGACCGTGGATATTGCCCGGCGCCATGGCGCACGGGTAGAGTTTGCCCCAGATTGGCCGGGCTTCGGCCCCCAAAAAAACCGGGCGCTTTCCTATGCCAATGCTCCCTGGGTGCTGTCCCTGGATGCCGACGAGCGTGTCACTCCCGGTTTGGCGGCTGAAATCCAAAACGTGATGGCCAGCGCCGATGCACGGACCTGGTATCGGATGCCCCGCTCTTCTTCTTACTGCGGCCGAACCCTGCACCGCGGGGGGTGGTGGCCCGATTATGTCACGCGTCTCTTCCAACGGGGAACGGCTCGCTTTTCTCAAGACCAGGTGCATGAACGCTTGATTCCCGAGGAGGGGCAAGGCGCGATGCCGCTGGGAACCTTGCAACACCCCCTGCTGCATGCTACCTATGCAACCCTGGAAGAAGTGTTGGACAAGGCCAATCGCTACTCCACACTGGGCGCTCAACAGGATTTCGCCAAGGGGCGCCGAGCTGGTCTGGCACAGGCCCTGGGGCATGGTGTCTGGGCGTTTTTCAGAACCTATCTCTTGCGTGGCAGTTGCCTGGAGGGGGGGCATGGTTTTTTGCTGGCGCTTTCCAATGCACACACTACGTTTTATCGTTACGCCAAGCTATGGCTGATGCGCTAGTGGGCGCTTACAAACCTGGCTGCTTTGGGTGCAGACCCTCAGCGGCGCAAGTTTTCTGAGCGCGCTTTGATTCGCGCTATCATCCCCCTTATGCCTCGCCTTCTTCTCATCAAAACCTCTTCTCTGGGAGATGTCATCCATGCCCTGCCGGCTCTGACGGATATTCAGCGCCAGCGCCCGGATGTAAAAGTGTCCTGGATGGTGGAAGAGGCCTTTGCTGCACTGCCCAGTCTGCATGCTGCAGCACCCCAGGTGATTGCGGTGGCCACCCGACGCTGGCGGCATCACTGGCTGGCCGCGCAGACGCGTGGTGATCTGCGAAGACTGCGCCAGCAACTGATACAGGCACGCTTTGATCGCAGCCTGGATTTGCAGGGCCTGATCAAAAGTGCCCTGCTGGGGGCCATGGCACCTACCCATCACATGGGTTATGACCGGGACAGTGCGCGCGAGCCACTGGCCTGTTGGACCTATCAGGAAACCTTTGCGGTGCCCTGGTCATTGCATGCGGTGCAGCGCAATCGGATGCTGAGCGCCAAGGCCCTGGGCTACGTGCCAGACGCCGAGGTGTGCTATGGGATCGATGCCCCGTCCTGGTATGCGGACTGGATTCCTTCTGGCCGCTACGTGGTCCTGCTGCATGCCACCAGCCGGGCCGAGAAGGAATGGCCTGAGCACCATTGGGTCCAGCTGGGACAAGAACTGTATGAGCGCGGCATTCATGCCATCCTGCCGGCGGGTAACCCAACGGAGCAGGCGCGCGCCAGGCGACTGGCCCACGCCATTTCTGGTGCCGTGGCAGCGCCAGCCCTGGACTTGAGGCAATTGGCCGGATTGCTGGGCCAGGCCTGGGCCGTGGTGGGGGTGGATACTGGACTGACCCATCTGGCCTGTGCCCTACGCCGTCCGGTGGTGGCGTTGTTTACGGCCACCGACCCCCTGGCTACAGGCGTTTTTGGCAGTCCGGTGGCGCGTAATTGTGGGGGTAAGGCGCGTTACCCCACGGTGTCCGAGGTGCTACAGCATCTGCTGGAGCTTACCGTCTGGGACAGGGCGCCAACCTCCTCCGTATCAAAAGTTATCGGCCCACCCCCAGACCTAGGGGTGCATACGGCGCTCCAGTTGTCAGGATCAGTGCAGTGCGATCCGGAAGCATCGGGTTCATGACACGCTCCATCTATACCCTGCTGTTCCGGTTGCTATTGCCGCTGATATTTCTGCGCCTGCTCTGGCGCAGTCGACGACAGCGCGAGTATTTGCATCACTGGAGCGAGCGTCTGGGCCGCTATTCCTGTTTTCCCAAGCCTCCTGTACTCTGGATCCATGCCGTCTCGGTGGGCGAAACCCGTGCGGCCACTTCTCTGGTGCGCTCGGTACAAGTGCACTTTCCGGAGTATCAAATCCTCCTGACGCACATGACCCCCACGGGGCGGGCAACCGCTCCCGAGTTATTGGGGCCGGGTGGCGTGCGCTGCTATCTGCCCTACGATCTGCCCCATGCCGTTGCCCGGTTTCTTGCACACTGGCGTCCTGTACTGGGAGTTTTACTGGAAACAGAACTTTGGCCCAATCTGGTTCATGCCTGTGTCCAACGCTCTATCCCACTGGTTTTGGCCAATGCCCGCTTATCCCAACGCTCGGCCCATGGCTATGCCCGGTTTCAACCGCTGGTGGAAAAGACCTTGCAAGCCCTGACCCTCATTGCCGCACAAACCAGCGCGGATGCCCAACGCTTGACAGCACTGGGTGCCAGAAAGGTGGAAGTGACAGGAAACCTTAAATTCGATATGCCCAGTTCGTCTCTTTTGGATCAGGTGACCCAGCAACTGCGTCCATTGCTGGGTGCAAGACGTGGAATCTGGTTGGCGGCCAGCACTCGGGACGGCGAAGAGGAGATGGTATTGGATTTGCTGGATCTTGCCCCGTTACAAGAGACATTACTGATTCTGGTGCCGCGTCATCCCCAACGCTTTGAGGAAGTGGCCAGCTTGCTCCAGCGTCGACGCATCAATTTTGTGCGGCGCAGCGAAAACCGTCCGGTGCAGGACAACACGGTACGCGTTTTGCTGGGTGACAGCATGGGCGAATTGCAAAGCTGGTATCGAATGGCGGATGTGGCCCTGATTGGCGGCAGTCTGCTGCCCTTTGGCGGGCAGAATCTGATCGAGGCCACGGCAGCAGGTTGCCCGGTGCTGGTGGGACCCCACACCTATAATTTCAGCGAGGTGGCGCAGCAGGCCATCGCCTGCGGCGCAGCGCGACGCGTGACAACGCCCCAGGAACTGGCCAGCCAACTCCTCTTGCTGCTGGAGAACCCAGACGCACGGCAGACGATGCGTGAGGCGGGATTGGCCTTTACCCAACGACATCAGGGGGCCACTCGGCAGTTGTTGAGGTTGCTGGCACCGTACTTGTCATCACAGCAGACTTCAAAACCGGGAGGCACCCATGAGTAAGGCCTTTACCCGTGAATCCGATCAGGATGAGGACGAGGAACCTCCCGAAGGTGCCCTCGTCATTCCCAAGGGAACCCCCAATTATCTGACCCCTGCGGGGCACGCCCGTCTGGTTCAGGAAATGGAACATTTGCTGCGGGTGGAACGCCCCGCCGTGGTGAATACCGTGGCTTGGGCCGCTTCTAACGGAGACCGCTCGGAAAACGGAGACTATATCTATGGCAAACGCCGACTGCGGGAAATTGATCGGCGTTTGCGCTTTTTGACCAAGCGCCTGGAGATTGCCCAGGTGGTGGATCCTGCAGTGCAGAGTGGGAATGAGCAGATTTTTTTTGGGGCTACTGTGACCGTGTGCGAGGCCTCGGGCGAGCAGCGGCGCTACCGAATCGTGGGGATCGATGAAATGGACGCTTCCCGCGGGCATATCAGCTGGATTTCCCCGCTGGCTCGGGCCCTGCTCAAACAGCGGGAAGGGGATCGGGTCCGGTTCAACAGTCCGGCCGGGATGCGCGAACTGGACATCGTGGCCGTGGAATACCAACCCCAACCCTGGGAAGACTGATCTTCCTGCACGCTTACAATTCTGGTGCTGGCTGCAGGTTAAACGGGTATTATCCAAGGCATTGTTGATGCGGACAGAACGGGTTGTCCGAATTCAACTTTTTTACGGTGCCTGAAACACGTGCGACGATTTGAGACACGACAAGTTGTTGATAGATTATCGGCTCAATATTGGGGAAAGAGATGACAATTCAAGAGTCTTGCTGGGAAGTGAAGGTTAAAGGCGCCAAAAACACCATTAAGGTCTGTGTTGCGGGGGATATCAATCAGATGACGCCGTATGTCTTACTGGAGCAGGAAGACTGGTTTGAGAACGAAATAGAGTTTGTCAGAAGTTACATCACCCCGGACATGAATGCCCTGGATATTGGAGCCAATCATGGAGTATATGCGTTAAATATCGCCAATCTATTACGGGATGGTCATATTTGGGCTTTTGAGCCAACCCAAGCTCCGTTTCGTCGATTATCCCAAAGTGTTGCGATCAATGGGTTTGATCATAAAGTCACCCTGGTCTTGGCTGGATTATCAAACCACAAGGAAAAGGCGCAAATTTATACATCACTGAATTCCGAGCTCAATTCACTATACGGTGATAAAGCTGGTGCTTCAGAGTCTGTTGATTTGACCACATTGGATGATTATCGTGAAATCATCGGCAAAACCACTGCCATATCTTTTGTGAAAATGGACGCAGAAGGAGAAGAACTGAAAATCCTGGAGGGGGGACGTGGGTTTTTTTCCGAACAATCACCATTAGTCATGTTTGAATTAAAACATGGGCAGGACATTAACCACGGACTGATGGAAGCCTTTGAGCGCTTGGGTTATGGAATTTACCGGCATGTGCCGGGTTTGAATATTCTGGTGGCACATGATAAGGATTATTCGGAGTCTTTTCTGCTTAATTTATTTGCCTGCAAGCCAGATCGTGAACAATTGTTGATTCAACGAGGACTGTTGGTCAAGGATCCCGGTCTGACTCATGAGGAGTCCCTGACGTTGGTGCAAACACTGGACTGGAAAGAGGAAATGCCTCGGCTGGCTTATTCCCGGCGATTTTATGCGCGTTGGTTAGAAGCAGAAAACACCGTCCCGCCTGAATATCTGTCTGCCTTGGCTTTGTGTCTGAAAGTTCATGATGAATCCCAGCCTGTTTCCAAAAGGCTGGCGCTGCTGTATACCGCTCAGGTATTTACGGAAAGCTTATTTTCACAATCCGAAACACCTCCTCATTTATCCTTTTGGTTACTTAAAATACACATACAGAATCTGCTGGGTAATCGTTTAAGTGCCACCACGCTGGCAAGAGAACTCACACAATATTTATACCGTGACGAGTTGCTGGATTGGCCGTTCCTGCCTCCCACAACCCAGGATTTCACCCGTGTGATCGCTGATAATCCTCTCAACTGGTTGCGCGCCGGTCTGTTGGAATTGTCTGAAACGCAATCACATTTTTCTTCCTACTTTAGAGAAAAACTCGGAATCGAATTTACTGGCTTGCTGGAAAACCCTAACCATTCGCTCTTGGTAGAGCGAATGGGGCTCTTGTGGCTCAAGCGACATCACAGCCCGCTCGAGCTGTCCCCCACGCATGTGTTGTTCAATCCGGTTTTAACCCCCAACGCACAAATCTGGCGCGAAATCATGGGGGTTTGAATCAGTGGAGCACGTTCTTGTCACTGGCGCGGCCGGTTTTATTGGCATGCATGTAGCCCAGCGTTTGCTGGCAGCGGGTGCATCGGTTTGTGGGCTGGATAATCTGGATGCCTATTACGAGGTCCAGCTCAAAAAAGATCGCTTGGAGCGACTTCGGCAGGAGTCAGGTTTTCAGTTTGTGCAAGGGGACGTGAGCGATGCCCAGGGATTGGAGCAACTGTTCCAGCAATTCCGTTTTTCTCACGTGGTACATCTGGCGGCACAGGCTGGTGTACGCTACTCTCTCAAAAATCCACAAGCCTATATTCAGGCGAATCTGGTTGGTTTTTCGCAAATGCTAGAGGCCTGTCGGCGGCATTCTGTGCAGCACCTGGTCTATGCCAGCTCATCCAGTGTGTATGGCACCAACGCTAAAACGCCCT
>DAIDKJ010000025.1 GCA_027450105.1 Ferrovum sp. | reverse complement strand
AGACCTTTCCGGTTTTCTGGTGACCTATGCCCAGCATGGACTGGATGGTTTCGTGGCCGAAGAAAAGTTTTTTCAGGATGTGATGCGCCGGCTGCGCTATTCCAGCATACCCACGGTTGCGGCGGCGCGCGGTTATGCGCTGGGAGGTGGCTGCGAGGCCTTCATTCACTGCGATCGGCGCGTGGCGCATCTGGAAACGTACGTGGGATTGGTGGAGGTGAATGTGGGTTTGCTGCCCGGTGCCGGAGGACTGACCACCTTGGCGCGTCAAGCGGGCGAAATGGCCCTTTTCATGCAAACCCCGCAAGAAGTCATTCGCTACCTCAAGGACTCCTTTGCGCGCGTCATGCGCTCGGACATCACCACCAGTGCCCTGGAAGCGCGCCAGGCGGGATGGATGCAACCCGGTGACCTGATCGTTGCCCATCCGGACGAACTCCTTCATGTGGCTTTGGCCCAGGTGCGGGCACTGGCTGAATCGGGTTATCGTCCCCCATTGCAATTGCCTTTCCCGGTGGCAGGACGCGAGGGAAAGGCCGTTTTGCAAGGCGCGTTGGTGCAGTTCAATGCCACTGGCCTGTTGACCGATCACGATGTGGTGATCGGTACGGCCATTGCAGATGTCCTCTGCGGTGGCGACGTGGACGTGGGCACAGCCCTTACCGAGGAATCCATTTTGGCCCTGGAGCGCAAAAATTTTGGCGCGCTCATGAGCCTTGCCAAGAGTCGGGAACGTATTCAAATCCTGCTCGAAACAGGCAAACCACGCCGTAATTAAGGAGAACGACAATGAATGACGTGTTTGTGGTTGCGGCCACGCGTACCCCGGTTGGCCGTTCGGGTCGCGGTATGTTTCGCCATGTCCGTCCGGACGATTTGCTGATTGCCGCCCTGCGTGCAGTCTTGAAACAAACCCCCACCCTGGACCCGCAAGCCATCGAGGACGTGATCGTGGGGTGTGCCATGCCCGAGGGTGAACAGGGCCTGAATATGGCGCGCTCGGCGGCTCTTCTGGCCGGTTTGCCCATTTCCACTGCGGGCATGACGGTCAACCGGTTTTGCGCCTCCGGGTTATCCGCCATTCAGATTGCTGCCGATCGCATCCGCGTGGGCGAGGCTCAGGTCATGCTGGCCGGCGGAGTGGAATCCATGAGTCGTATTCCCATGGGAGGATTCAATCCCGCACCCAATCCCTTGGTTTTTGCCTCCAAGGCCCATCTGGGTTTGGCCTATGGCATGGGAACCACTGCAGAAAAGGTGGCCCATCAGTGGAACATCACCCGTGAGGAACAAGACGCCTTTGCCTATGAGTCACATCAGCGAGCCCTGCGGGCCCAGGCCCAACAGTGGTTTGACGCCGAAATCTCACCCTTCGATCTCACGCGCCACGATCCGGAGGGCACCACGGGTGCCGTCCTCCAGACTCATCATACGGTGACGCAGGACGAAGGACCACGCGCCGATACCTCCTTGGCGGGGCTTGCCAAACTCAAACCGGCTTTTCATCCCAAGGGCTCGGTGACCGCCGGTAATAGCAGTCAAACCTCGGATGGCGCCGCCGCCTTGATCCTTGCCAGTGGGCAAGCCATCAAGCAATTCGGCTTGACGCCCTTGGCGCGCGTCGTAGGCTTCAATAGCGTGGGGGTCGAGCCTGAGATCATGGGTATTGGCCCTGTAAAAGCGGTGCCACCTTTGCTCAATCGTGCGGGAATCAAGTCGGAACACCTGGACTGGATCGAGCTTAACGAAGCTTTCGCCGCGCAGGTGCTGGCCGTTCAGAAGTTTCTGGCCTTTGATCCCGCCAAACTCAATCCGCTGGGCGGGGCCATCGCCCTGGGGCATCCCCTGGGAGCATCAGGGGCCATTCGTACCACGACCGCCTTGCACGGATTGCAGCGCACCAAGGGCCGCTATGCCCTGGTCACGCTGTGTGTCGGGATGGGTCAGGGAATCGCCGGTTTATTTGAGCGCGTTTGATCCACCGCTGTGTTGATGATGAGGTGACAGAAGCATGAAAGTGTTGGTACCCGTAAAACGCGTGTTGGACTATAACATCAAGGCCCGGGCCAATGCCGATGGCTCGGCAGTGGAATTATCCGGCTTGAAAATGTCCATGAATCCTTTTGATGAAATCGCTGTAGAAGCGGCGCTGCGCCTGAAGGAAGCGGGCCATGCAGCGGAAATCATTGCAGTATCCTGTGGCGTGTCAGCCTGCCAGGAAACCTTGCGCACGGCCATGGCGCTGGGTGCAGATCGCTCCATTCTGGTCCAGACCGATGTGGAACTGGAGCCACTGGCCGTGGCCAAGTTATTGCGCGAGTTGATCTTGCGCGAACAGCCGGGGCTGGTGATTTGCGGCAAACAGGCCATCGATGACGACTCCAATCAGACGGGACAGATGCTGGCTGCCCTCTTGGGCTGGGCGCAAGCCACCTTTGCTTCGCGCCTCGAGTTCACGCCCGGCGCTGCGCGGATGGAGGTAACCCGGGAAATCGACGGCGGTCTGGAAACACTTTCCATTGCCTTGCCAGCCGTGATTACCACCGATCTGCGTTTGAATGAACCGCGCTATGCCACGTTGCCCAACATCATGAAGGCCAAGAAAAAACCCCTGGAGACACTCACACCCCAGGATCTGGGGGTTGATGTCACGCCCCGGCTGCAATGGCTGCGCGTGGCCGAACCCCCGCCGCGCAAAGGCGGGGTGCTGGTATCAGATGTAGCGCAACTGGTGGATAAATTAAGAAACGAAGTCAAGGTGATATGAGGCCGACATGACACAGATATTGGTGATTGCAGAACATGACAACCTGCATTTGAAGGCGGCCACGCGCCATGTGCTCTCGGCCGCCCAGGCTGTGGGCGGCCCGATACACGTGCTGATTGCCGGTTTTGGCTGTCAACCCGTGGTAGCCAGTGCGAGCCAACTTCCCGGTGTTGGGCAGGTCCTGCACTGCGAAGAGGCGTCTTTGGCCCAAGGAGGCGCCGAGAACCTGGCCCAGCTGGTGGCATCTCTGGCTGCGGAATATACCCACATCCTTGCACCCGCCACGGCCTTTGGTAAAAACTGGACCCCACGTTTGGCCGCGTTACTGGATGTGGCGCAGATTTCCGACATCATTCGCGTGGATGGACCAGACACCTTTACGCGCCCGATTTATGCCGGAAGCCTTTGGGCGACGCTGCGCTCCTCTGATCCCATCAAGGTAGTGACCGTGCGTCCCAGTGCCTTCGAAGCGGTTCCAGAAACCGGAGGCGCCGCACCAGTGCTGCAGCGACCGGGGGTTTCCGATTCCAAACTGTCGCACCGAACCCAGCTCACCCTCACGCAATCCGCGCGCCCCGAGCTGGAAGCGGCCCGGGTCGTGGTCTCGGGTGGGCGCGGCCTGGGCAGTGCCGAAAACTATCAGGCGCTTCTAGAGCCCTTGGCAGACAAGCTCAATGCTGCTTTGGGTGCTTCGCGTGCGGCGGTGGATTCCGGTTACGTCCCCAATGATTACCAGGTAGGGCAAACCGGCAAGATCGTTGCCCCGGACCTCTACCTGGCCATTGGTATTTCAGGGGCCATCCAGCACCTGGCCGGCATGAAATCCTCGCGGGTCATCGTGGCCATCAATAAAGACCCGGATGCCCCCATCTTTGGGGTGGCCGACTATGGGCTGGTGGGGGATCTGCATACGCTCGTGCCGGCGCTGACTGCTGCCCTGTAACAATTGGGGCAGTCTGCGCACGCGGCAAGCCACGGCAAAGCCGCGTTGAATGCTTGGACCTGCTCGGGAAGAAGCCGTTTAAACGGACTGCAAGGGAATCTTGAAACCTTGACGTTTGATGCGATTGTGAGCATCCACGTAGATCAAGCGGGGTTCAAAGCCGCGCAGTTCTTCTTCGGTGTATTGGGCATAGGTGGCAATGATCAGAATGTCTCCCACCTGGGCTTTGCGCGCCGCCGCTCCGTTGACCGAGATCATGCCCGAACCGCGTTGGCCGCGTATGGCATAGGTGGTGAAACGGTCTCCGTTGTTGACATTGTAGATGTCGATTTGTTGATATTCCACAATATCCGCCGCCTCGAGCAAGTCCTCATCGATGGCACAGGAGCCTTCATAGCCGAGTTCTGACTGAGTGACGGTAACCCGATGCAATTTGGCTTTCAACAGGGTTCGAAGCATGTCTGGATTCCTAATCTGGTTGCAAGAGCCCGTTTCTACAGAGTGGGGCTCTTGAAAATCATAAGGGCAGCATAAGACAAATCGATGCAATATTGCGCTGCAACAGGATATTATGGTATCAGGAATTTTGCTGTTTTTGACAGGATCTTAACAAAATGGATGAAACTTTCTCCTTCTCGTTACCTGCGGATTGGAAACTTCAGGTACAGAAGGCGCTGGAGGAAGATCTGGGGGCGGGGGATTTGAGTGCGGCATTGATTGCGCCGGAACAATTCGCACAGGCCGAAGTCACCTTGCGAGAAGCCGCGATTCTTTGTGGAAGTCCCTGGTTTGAGGCGGTTTTTCGCCATCTGGACCCGGATGTGGAAGTGCTTTGGGCCGCCCGGGAGGGGCAGTGGCTGCATGCGGGTACGCGCGTGGTACAGGTGTGGGGGAGGGCGCGGGCCCTGCTCAGTGGCGAGCGCACGGCACTTAACTTTTTACAAACCCTGTCCGGTGTGGCCACACAAACCCGGCGCTTTGTGACAGCCGTTCAGGGATATCCCGCACAGATCGTGGATACCCGCAAAACCCTTCCGGGATTGCGCCTGGCGCAAAAGTACGCGGTACGCGTGGGCGGCGGAAAAAATCATCGTCTGGGACTATACGACGCCATCCTCATCAAGGAAAATCACATCGCTGCGGCTGGAGGTCTGCAACCCGCTTATCAAAGGGCATGTGCCGCGAGTCAGGTGGGGCAGTTCATCCAACTGGAAGTGGAAACTTTGGAGCAGGTGCGCCAGGCACTGGATTTGGGCGTTCCTATGCTGTTGTTGGACAATATGACCACGGAACAGCATCTACGGGCTGTGCAAATGACCCAGGGACGTGCCGTGCTGGAGGTCTCGGGTGGGGTGACGCTGGATACGGTCCGGGCCATTGCCGCCACCGGAGTGGATCGCATCTCGGTGGGTGCGCTAACCAAGGATGTGCGAGCCACCGACTATTCCCTGCGCATGCAAAGCTCCTGAAAACAGACCTTAACTATTATTTAACCAATTGAGAACAACAGGATGTCATTGACCGTTAATGTCGAATATGAGCAGCCCGGCGCCTGTGATATCCGCCATGCCTGGGCCCGGATTCCCGATGAACCTACGCCCGATCGACGGGCCCAATTGAAATCACTGATTCGGGATGAACTGCAGCGGCAAAATGCCGTACTGGTTTCCCACTACTACGTGCATCCTGACTTACAGGATCTGGCCGAGTCCTGTGGAGGGCTAGTGGCGGATTCGCTGGAAATGGCCCGTTTTGGCAAAAATCACCCGGCACAGACGCTCGTGGTGGCTGGCGTGCGCTTCATGGGGGAAACCGCCAAAATTCTATCCCCAGAAAAAACCGTATTGATGCCCAATCTTGAAGCCACCTGTTCTCTGGATCTGGGTTGTCCGCTGGAAGCGTTTGGTCCGTTTTGCGACCAGCATCCGCAGCGCCAGGTTGTGGTCTATGCCAACACCAGCGCCGAAGTGAAGGCCCGGGCAGACTGGGTGGTTACCTCGGGCTGCGCTGTGGATATCGTGGCCCATCTCCATCAACAGGGGCACAAAATCCTGTGGGGGCCCGACAAGCACCTCGGGCGCTATGTTCAACAGCAAACCGGGGCAGACCTGTTGTTATGGGAAGGTTCTTGCATCGTGCATGACGAGTTCAAGGCCCAAGAACTGGAAGCCCTCAAGCAGCAATATCCCGAGGCAGAGGTGTTGGTACACCCGGAATCACCGGCAGCCGTGATTGCCCTGGCAGATGTGGTGGGCTCCACTTCAGCCATCCTCAAGGCCGCTCAACAACGGTCGGCACAAACGTTCATTGTGGCCACGGATAACGGCATGATGCACCGGTTGCGGCAGCAAAATCCGCAGAAAACCTTTCTCGAAGCCCCTACGGCCGGATCCAGCGCCACCTGTCGCAGCTGTGCCCATTGCCCCTGGATGGCCATGAATGGCCTGGAAAATCTGCTCCAGGTTCTTCTCTCCCGCAATCAGGCCATCGTGGTCAGTCCGGAGTTGGCGCAACGCGCACAGATCCCCATTCAGCGCATGCTGGATTTTACGGCCCGCCAGGCCACCACTACCCAGGCTGGGGTGGGTGCACGGGTCAGCGGAATCGTGCCGGGTATTGGCGCGGCCTGACTTCTCGGAGCGTATTTCGGTGTGTGTTCAAAGGGCCTGTCGGCCGTTGGGCGTCAGCCTTCCGGTAAGAGACCGGGGCAGATGGTTGGCAGGGCCTGTTCCAGGGTAAAAGGATAGTCGCGACTGAAGTGCAGCCCACGGCTTTCATGCCGGGCTTGCGCCGAGCGCACGATCAAGTCCGATACCATCACCAGATTGCGTAGCTCCAGTAAGTCGCGGCTTACATGAAAATTGGCATAAAACTCCCGAATTTCTTCCGACAGTAAACGCAGGCGATGAGCGGCACGTTCCAGGCGCTTGTCGGTGCGCACGATTCCCACGTAGTCCCACATGAAGCGACGCAGTTCGTCCCAATTGTGGGAAATGACGATTTCCTCGTCCGCATCAGTCACTTGGCTGCTGTCCCAAAGGGGCAGGGAGTGGGGGGGTTGCACAGGCTGTTCCAGGATATGGCGACTGGCCATAGTGGCCATCACCAGACATTCCAGGAGGGAATTACTGGCCAGGCGGTTGGCGCCATGCAACCCCGTGCAGGCGGTTTCGCCAATGGCGTAGAGCTGTTCCAGATCGGTTTTTCCGTGAAGATCGGTGAGGATTCCGCCGCAGGTATAATGCGCTGCCGGTACTACCGGAATGGGATCCGTCGCCATGTCGATACCCAGTTCCAGACACCGTTGGTAGATCGTGGGAAAATGTTCGGTGATGAAGGCCTTGCCCTTATGGGTGATATCCAGAAAGACGCAATCCAGCCCCTGGCGTTTCATTTCGAAGTCGATGGCGCGGGCCACGATGTCACGTGGCGCCAATTCTGCGCGCGGGTCATGATCGGGCATGAAGCGCTCTCCCGAAGCCAGACGCAGAATTCCCCCTTCACCGCGCACCGCCTCGGAAATCAAAAAGGATTTGGCGTGAGGATGGTACAGGCAAGTGGGATGAAACTGGATGAATTCCATGTTGGCAATACGGCAACCCGCACGCCAGGCAGCAGCAATGCCATCGCCTGTGGCGGTATCAGGATTGGTGGTGTATAAATATACCTTGCCCGCTCCACCCGTTGCCAGCACGGTATGCGTTGCCGCAATCGTCTCAATTTCGTCAGTCAACTCATTCAGTACGTAAACACCCAGGCAGCGTTGCCCAGAGAGTTGCAATTTTTGGCTGGTGATCAAATCCACCAGCATATGGTGATCGAGCAAGGTAATATTGGGATGAGATTTCATGCGTGGGTAAAGCTGGTGCTGAACGGCCGCGCCGGTGGCATCTGCCGCATGCACGATGCGCCGGTGGCTATGGCCACCTTCCCGAGTCAGGTGTAGTTGGCCGTCTTCCAGGGTAAAGGGCACACCTTGCTCACTCAGCCAGGCAATGGCTCTGGGAGCATGCTCGACAATGAAGCGGGTGGCATCGGGATCACACAGCCCGGCACCGGCAGTGAGGGTGTCTTCCACATGGGACTGAAAGCTGTCCTGCTCCCCTAACACGGCGGCTATGCCACCTTGAGCCCAAACACTGGCCCCGTCTTCCAGAGAACGCTTGGTGATGACCGCCACGCGCCGTTGTTCGGCCAATCTCAGGGCTGCAGTTGCCCCAGCAAGACCACTACCAATGACCAACACATCAAAGCTTTTCAGAATCAGACCTCCAGTGGGACCGTTGTACAGTTGCAACCTTGCACTATACCAGAAACCATTCCGGGCATTGATTTCAGACATGAGGCCACCAGGCGCACAGACAATGGCCCTTCAAAAGATCCGAGGGTGATGAGGAGCCTCAATATTCTGAAATATTTAGAAACACATTATTAAAAATAATTCTCATAATATTTATATATTCAGTTTCCATAATTATATTGATAAGCGATGATTAACCATCTTGCCGGGCCTTGGCTCTCGGTAGTGGATTTCAAAGCACCTATATGACAATGAATCTGCCTGCACGCATTCTCGTTATCCAAAAAAACCAACAATGGTCGCAATCACTTCATCCGGTTTTGCAGAGGCTTGGGTTCGACATCACCCTCTGCAAAACACTCGCTGAAGCCACCTTCTGGATTACCCATCAAAAAATTCCACTGGTTTTGATGGATATGGGGAAGGAGATCACAGCAGAAGACATGGCCTTTCTTCGTTTGGCGCGCGAGCAGAACCCGCATCTTTCCATCATGGTTTTAAGGGATACGGGCGCAACAATGGATCGTGCCCTGCCCATCGAGTGGGGAGCGGACGACTGCCTGTGTAAACCGCTGGATGCGCGGGAACTGATGGCCAAATTGAAACGCATGCAAGAGCGACATCGTCTGTCACACAGGCATCAGCACGCCCTTTGTCTGCGTTTTTCGCAATTTACCCTGGATCGCCATCATCGCCGGTTATGGTGGAACGGGGAGAAAATCGTAGGGCTTACCGAGCGTGAATTCCAGTTGCTGTTATGTCTGATCGAAGCCGCGAACGAAGTTCTTTCACGAGAGAAACTGGCGGTCATGGTGTGTGGTCGGGCCTTGCACGACATGGATCGTTCCATCGATGTGATGGTGGCCAGGCTGCGAAAAAAACTCAGGGCCTTCCATGGGGCAGAGACCCTGATTCGATCTGTGCGGGGAGAGGGCTACTTTTTTGGTGGTAACGTGAAGTGGGGGTGAATCAACGGGTACCTTTGGACGATAGGCAGGCACTCTCAATAAAGCGTTTCATGAAGAATCCGTAACAAGTACTGGCCGTAGCCATTATTTTTCATGCGCAGTGCAAGTTGTTCCAGTTCGGACTCGGAAATCAGGCCCTTGCGGAAGGCAATCTCCTCTGGACAGGCAATCTTCAACCCCTGGCGTTTTTCCACCGTCTGAATATATTGCGCGGCCTCCAACAGGGACTCGTGCGTTCCAGTATCCAGCCAAGCGAATCCACGACCCATGCGCTGAACTTGTAACTGTCCCAGATTCAGATAGAGGCGATTGAGATCGGTAATTTCCAGCTCGCCCCGGGGGGAGGGCTTGAGCCGGGCAGCCAGATCACACACTTGCCGATCATAAAAATACAAGCCCGTCACAGCATAGCGAGAGCGGGGTTTTTGAGGTTTTTCCTCGAGGGAAATGACGCGACCAGAGGGATCGAATTCGGCCACCCCATAACGTTCCGGATCATTAACCGCATAGGCGAAGATCGTCGCGCCGCCGGGCTGCGAATGTGCCCGATCCAGCATACTGGAAAAATCGTGTCCGTAAAAAATGTTGTCACCCAAAACCAGGGCCGAAGGGTTATCACCAATGAACTCCCGGCCAATCAGAAACGCCTGGGCCAGGCCATCTGGAGATGGCTGGACCGCATACTGAATATTAAGACCCCACTGACTGCCCGTTCCAAGCAGTTGCTCGAAACGTGGCGTATCCGCGGGGGTGGAGATGACAAGAATATCCTGAATTCCCGCCAGCATGAGGGTGGACAGCGGGTAATAAATCATGGGCTTGTCGTACACCGGCAACAACTGCTTGGAAACGACCTGAGTGACAGGGTACAACCGTGTGCCAGAACCTCCGGCCAG
The DNA here is from genome assembly GCA_027450105.1 of Ferrovum sp. Taxonomy (GTDB): domain Bacteria; phylum Pseudomonadota; class Gammaproteobacteria; order Burkholderiales; family Ferrovaceae; genus JAJZHV01. The sequence continues at coordinate 2,562 of DAIDKJ010000025.1, read as the reverse complement.
AATGATGCCTTTTCTCATGGGGAGGGCCTCAGGAAGTGGCAGTGCGTTGATTATAATTGGTATCAATCCAGGCTCGATAGGCCCCATTGACCACGCGTTCGGTCCACTGGGTATGTTCCAAGTACCAAGTGATGGTTTTTTTCAAACCAGATTCAAAACTTTCCGAGGGTCGCCAGTTCAAGGTGTGTTGAATTTTGCCGGCATCGATGGCATAGCGCCGGTCGTGCCCTGGTCGGTCGGTCACAAAATGAATCAGGGCCTGATATCCCTGCGCATCAGACCTGGGCCGCAAGGCGTCGAGCGTTTCACAAATGGCATGCACGACCTGCAAGTTGGTGCGCTCGCTATTGCCGCCAATATTGTAGGTTTCTCCCACCAGGCCATCCTGCAATACCCGCCGGATGGCCTCACAATGATCAGTGACATAAAGCCAGTCGCGAACATTTGCGCCATCGCCATACACCGGTAAGGGCTTGCCTTGCAACGCCTGGTGAATCATGAGGGGAATCAATTTTTCCGGAAACTGGTAAGGCCCGTAATTATTGGAACAATTCGTGGTGAGCACCGGTAGCCCATAGGTATGATGCCATGCCCGGACGAGATGATCAGAGGCAGCCTTGGAAGCCGAGTAGGGACTATTGGGGGCGTACGGAGTGGATTCGGTAAAAGGATGATCAGCGGGCAATAGCGATCCATACACTTCATCGGTGGACACATGCAAGAGTCGAAAAGCTGATTTTTGCTGGTCTGGCATGGCGCTCCACCAAGAACGTACAGACTCCAACATGGCAAACGTTCCCACCACATTGGTCTGAATGAAGGCCGCCGGACCATGAATGGAGCGATCCACATGACTTTCTGCAGCAAAATTGATCACCGCACGGGGTTGATAGTGCGTAAGAAGCGATTGCCAAAGAACTGCGTCGCCAATATCACCTTGAACAAAACGGTACTGGGGATGATCCGACAGGCTGGATAAATTTTCCGGATTACCGGCGTAGGTCAAACTGTCGAGATTGATGAGAGGTTCATCTGTGTGAGCCACCCAGTCCAAAATGAAATTGGAACCAATGAATCCGGCACCGCCTGTAACAATGATCATGGTGTGTCGCTTTTAATGGAAGTGATGGCGTACCGTCAGCGGTATCGATATCCGGCATTTTATCAAAGAAGACACGGCTGCGCCGAGACCTGATTGTTCGGCGTATAATTTATATTATGTTAAATGATACGTCCACAAAAAACCCCAAGGCTCGTAGGGACGAAAACCTTGGGGTGTGCTGAGTAAAAGCGCGCAGAACCGCAAAAAACCGCCGCGACAAGTTGTCGTGGCGGCGTTGAATAAGCCGAAGGAGTTACTTGAGCACTTTCATCCAGGGCGACTTGCAATTGGCCACGGCTGGGTAATAGGCATTGCTGTCCGGACAGTAGTACAACAGTTTATCCGGGGACGGGGCTGCGGGTGGTGCAGCGCCTTCCATGGGTGGTGGCGGTGCATTGCGCGGCGGCACGGAGGCAGGCGCCGGTGCGCCGCCAGGCCCCATGGGACGCATATAATTCAAGTTGGAGGCGGGATCCAGACGAGTAACCCGGGTTGCACCGGCTCCACCCAACACCTGTACCCGATCTCCCACCCGGAACTCCTCATCCAACCCTTGAGTTACAGCAATGACGTAGCCGTTATCCAGACGCACCGTCAGTTCCACGCCGTCTTTTTCGCTCGTGACTCCTTCCAGTGCTTGTCCAGCAGCTCCGCCCGCCAGGGTTCCCAGCAAGGTCGCGGCCACCGAACCATTGCCCTCGCCCACGGTATGGCCCAGGGCCGCTCCGGCCACGGCACCACCCAGAGTGCCTACCAGGCCAGGCTCGCCAGACTGGATTTTAACCCGGCGGATGCTTTCTACCGTTCCGATGCGTACCGATTGTTCGCCCCTGACCTGCCCGTAGGTATAGTCCGAGCCACCAATACCCGGAGTGGAGCAGCCCTGAACGGCCAAGCCACCCAAAGCAACGGCGACGAACAGCAGGAGGGGTTTGTTTTTGAGGGTGTTGTTCATGCGATGAATCTCTCCTTATGGATAGGCGGTACCTGCTTTCAATGCCAATTATAGTGCTGTTGTCGTATTTGAGGGGAACCCGGAAGCAGAGTTCCCTGCATTTCATGTACAGCCCCTGCCCTGCTCTGGTACTCTCACATTTTTCCTTATTGGTCCCTGCACATCATGGCGCAATATGTTTTCTCCCTCAATCGCGTGGGCAAAATCGTCCCCCCCAAGCGTCAAATTCTTAAAAACATCTCCCTCAGTTTTTTCCCCGGAGCCAAAATCGGTGTATTGGGTTTGAATGGCTCGGGCAAGTCCACGCTGCTCAAGGCCATCGGCGGTTTCCTCACTCCCACCGAGGGGGAGATCCGCCTGAAGGAACGCGTCGTGACCAAGCCCGGCAGCGACCGCATGATGGTGTTCCAGGAGTTCGACCAGCTGTTGCCCTGGAAGACCGTGAAGGGCAACGTGATGTTCCCGCTGGTGTCCTCCGGCAAGGTGCGCGGAGCCGAGGCCGAGG